>JAFGOR010000017.1 GCA_016926375.1 Bacteroidales bacterium | reverse complement strand
GTATATTGAGTGCAATTCCAGCTCTTTCCCATCCCACACAGCAAAGGTGAAATTATTGATCCAGTCGCCCAGGTTTACAACCCTGCTGCTAGTTCCAACCTGAACCACAAAAGGGACATGCCGGTGACCGAAAACATAATAATCATAATGTTCCCTGCTTTCCGTAGCCTTTGCAAAAGCCACCTGAAGTTCCTTTTCATCGCCCCGATAAGGTTCTGCCACAATACCCTTGGCATAGCGGCTGCTTTTAGACCACATTTTACCAAAAGCCATGGAGGCATTCGGGTGAATGCGCGCAAACAGCCACTGAAGAAGCTTATTGGTGAATCCCCACTTCATCAGCTTGTAGGCATCATCACCCGGACCAATGCCATCGCCGTGACCAATAAAAAAGCGCTTTCCGTTAATTTCGCGCGTTATATGGCTTCGGTATACTGTAAGTCCTATTTCCGCGGGCAGGTAGTCATATACCCAGATGTCGTGATTGCCGGTAAAAAAATGTATCCTGGTTCCGTTGTCCGATAGCTCCGCAAGCTTTCCCAGGAATCGGGTAAATCCGCGGGGTACCACGTGTCTGTATTCATGCCAGAAATCGAAAATATCCCCCAGAAGATAGAGTTCAGCAGCATCCTGTTTGATGCTTTCGAGCCAGTTTACCAACAAATGCTCCCTTTCGGCACTTTTCTCCGCCGGATATAATCCCAGGTGGACATCGGAGATAAAGTATGTTTTATTCATTAAAGCCAAGATACCGACTATTTTTTAAGCATTTCTTCCAGCCTGTCACTTAACTGTGCAGTTGTAAGGTTCCGGGCCATTATGGTAACATTGTCCCTTTCAATTAAAAAATTGGCAGGTACGGCAGTAACATTAAAATTTCCGGCTACCGATGAATTGGGATAAGTATTGTCAATGACGCTAATCCAGGGAAGTTCATCAAAACGAACAGCTTTTATCCAGTTAGCCTCGGAACGATCAAATGAAACCTGCATAATTTCAAAGCCACGTGATTTGTATTTTTCGTAAATCTTTTTCAACTCAAGATTCTGACGAACGCTTGCATCGTGCTCCGAGACCCAGAAGCTGAGCAATACAACTTTTCCCTTGAGCGACTGCAGCGTAACAGTATCACCTGTTACATCAGGTAAAGCAACCCGGGGAAGGGCTGCTCCTTTCATAAGCCCCTTCTGAATAATTACATTGGTATTGTATTTATCAATCAGATTCTTTGTATAGGCTTTCAGTGCAGTAACATGTTTTGAGCCCGGGTGGTATTTTGAAAGAGAATCACTCACTATCTTAAAAAACTGTATATCCGTAGTTTTATAGAACACATAGGCATCGGGCTGGTATTGCTGATACAACACATACAGGCTTGATAAAGAATTGGAGTGAGTAAGGAGGTAAGCAATGGAGGATTTTCGGTGCATTTCGAGAATGTTGTTGTATTCCTGGTTCAATAAGACCAGTGTACTGTCCTGTGTTGCCGTCTGAGCCAACCTGCTTAACGAATCGAGTTTGGCCCTGGTATTGTTGAGCATGAAGATCATCTTGGCCAGCTGCTCGGTATCATGTGAGCCTTCAATGGACAGTGAAGGTAACAGATTATTGGCGTCTGCGTGAATTTTAATGCGCTGTCCGGGTTTCGGAAATAACAGGATCACCTGATTGGGACTTAGTCGTAACTGATAAAAACCGGGTTCTTTAGATTTGATGTTAAACGAAAAATTGCCCCTCTTCCTGAGCGTCATGGAGTCTACGGGGAGGATATCGTAAACATTAACCTCATCAAGATAAAGCATGGTGGAGTCGGCGTTGAGAATATGGCCGGAAATTTTTACCTGGTCTTTACCACATGCTGCCAAAACCAATAAAACGAAGAACAGTATTGTATTTCTCATGTTCAGAAAAAATTAAAAGCTGCTAAGCAAATTCACTTATTTTTTGATTTGTCGGAAATTCCCATAATTCTTTCCTTCCTAATTTCCAAAGGCATGAAGAATAGCAGAAAAATCACCGGCGGTGAAATTTCTGTTGATAATCACGCCTTCTTCATTCAGCAGGTATACAACCGGGAGTTGTTCAATTTTATACCGGGCTACAACCGGCGAATCCCAGTATTTGAGATCCGACGCATGGATTCCCCTGAAACCCTTACCTTCAATTCCTTTCAGCCAGGATTCTCGGGTTCTGTCGAGTGATATCATGAAATATTCCAGGTTTTTCTTTTCAGCTTGCGGGTAAAGTAAGGCAAACCTTTCCAGCTCCGCCACACTCTGGCTTGACCAGGTGGCCCAGAAAATGATCAGCACCTTTTTATTCCTTAAAGAAGCTAATGCAACTGTTTTCCCGGCAGAATCAGGCAGGGAAATTTCAGGGGCCGTTGAACCAATTTCGAGCTTGAGCCTGTTTCTTAGTTCCGAAACCTTGCGGTTCAGGTCAATCACCGCTTCCGAATTCGGGTAAATCTTACTCAAGCCGGAATCCACCAATTCATAATACGAAAAATCCTTTTTGTAGTCGAATACCGGAGCATTCCTGCCCAGTTGCTGATAGAGTGCCATAAGACTTGCCAGTGAACCCGGGTTATCCCGTATTAATTCAATGGAAAACTGTTTGTGTTCTGCAAAAACCTTATCGTAGGTGCTGTCGATTCCGGCCTTTATTATTTCGAAATCTTTTCTCCCCATGCTTCTCTCATACAGGGTACTTATTTCAGTGATTTTCTCAAGTGTTCTGGTTTGCCGCGTCACCATTTTCTGAATCAGCCTGGAATCTTTTGATCCCTCAACAAGATAATTCACATCAAATGATTCTTCGCTGGTAAGCACCCTAAAATCATCGCCGGGGCGAATAATCAGGTTAATATACCGGTTTGGGTGTGTATAAAGAATAAAAAAATCAGGCTGAGGCGTAAACCCTTTCAGTTTATAGGTTCCTGATTTGTCGGGCATGGCGGAGTCAATCATTACCGTACCCGTAAGTGTTCGCCTGGCAAGGTGAATCAGACTGCCCTGAGAATTGCTTACACGGACTTCAACATCAAAGTTGGTTTTCCGGCCTGAACAGGCACATGCAATTACAACAATCAGTGCAAGATAAATGGACGTTCGCATAATCATGAATATGGAAGCTCAAATTTATACTATTCCCCCGGAATATTGCAAATTCCATCAACAATTTAGGCTGATTGTTTGTTGGATAGAGTAAAGAAAAATCTTCACTGAATTCAGTGAAATATTGTTTATTTTTGATAACTTGTATACTTAAAATCCTTAAAGGAATGGCCTACCTTAAATTTGACAAGACACAACTTATTAACCTCGAGTATTCTTTAACCAAGGAGTTTATCAGAAGTAACCGGGCTGGTTCATACAGCTCCACAACACTGATATATTGCAATACCAGGAAATACCATGGTTTGCTGGTTGCTCCGGTTGAGAACCTTGATGGTGACAGGCATGTTCTGCTTTCATCCTTTGATGAAACCATAATTGAAAGGGAGAATGAGTTTAACCTGGGAATACATAAATACCAGGGTGATATTTACAGTCCGCG
>JAFGOR010000149.1 GCA_016926375.1 Bacteroidales bacterium | reverse complement strand
TATTGGCATAGCTTCGTTGCTGCTACTGGCAGTGTTAGCGATCAGCATTATCATATGGGTTGTTTTCACCCCCGAAAGGATAACCCCTATTGTACGCAAACAAGCCGAAAAATTCATTAGCTGTCAATCGCAAATTGGCAGGGTTGAACTTACTTTTTTCAGCACCTTCCCCCGTTTCGGACTGAAAGTGAACCGCTTTGCGCTAATCAACCCGGTTTCCGATGCAACAAGCGACACCCTGATATCGGTGGATGAACTTACCGGTGTTGTAGATGCCAAAGCATGGCGGAAAAACAAAAATCTGGTACTAACAGGGTTAAGGTTATCAAAAGGCAACATACATGCGTTCACCGATTCGCTTGGTCATTCCAATTATATGGTTTTCGTTACCGATACCACTGCCCAACCTGCCGCGGAAAGTGAAACCCCTTATACATCCATTGGCATCGACAACATTGAGCTGGATAACATCAATCTCGAATACACCGACTTATCCCAAAAACTGAAAGCTGTTATTCGCGACCTTACCGCCAACATTTCCGGAAACATCAGTGACGACCGCATCGAAGGTCATATAAAAATGGACAGAGCGGTTATTTCCTTTGAACACCAGGGCGAAAAATATCTTCAACAGGCCATTGCCAAACTGGATATTCCGGTTGAGATGGTCCCTTCGCGCCAGTTTTTTAGCCTTACTGACGCTTCGGTTTCCATTAACGGCCTCGAAATGGAATTGGACGGCACCCTGGAAAACGATACCCTGAGAAGAAATCTGTATACCGACCTCAGTTATCGTTTCCAGTCGTGGCCGGTTGAGAAAATAGTGGCACTGATTCCCCGGTCGTATCGTTCATCAATCAAAGACATCCGTGCAGCGGGCATATTATCCTCAGAAGGAAAAATAAGTGGTGTATTGAACGATTCGGTAATGCCCCTGGTTAATGTTCATGTGCTGTATGAAAAAGGAACGTTGACCTATACCGGTTTCCCGCACCCCCTGCACGATGTCAGGGCCGATATAAACTGCCGTTCCGATTTCAAAACCGACTCACTTTCTGTTGTCAGCATCAACCATTTCTTGGCCAGCACCCCCGTGTCTTCTGTAAAAATTAAGGGTGCCGTTGATCACTTCTTAACCGATGCAAACTTTGCACTGACCACGGATGCCGATCTCATGCTGGAAGAACTGAATGCGTTGATCCCTGACAAAATGAAAGCCAATCTGAACGGCAGGGCATTCGGTCGCATAGTGTCGGACTTCCGGCTAAGTCAGTTGAAAGAAACAAAGCTTGAAAAAATGAATCTTTCGGGCTCCCTTACCCTGGCAGGATTTCTGGCTACATACGACAGCCTGACTTTACTGACAAACCATTCCAAAATCAATTTTGAACTACCCAACCGGAAGGCCACTTCAAAGAACACCGGTTTTGCATCCTTTGCCATTGATGCCGATAATCTCGAAGCACGTAAAATAAACGGGTTCCGTGCTGCCATGCAGCAAGGTGCACTGTCAATGGAAACATCCGACATAAGAGATACCACACGCATACCTCACCTGGTGTTATCGTTTGACCTGGGTTCATTCAAAGGTGATATGGATACGCTTTCGCTTGCAGTAAACCACCCTCATGGGAAACTGGGTATTGCGCCACGATCCGGTACTCCCAGGCAACCCGAAATTGAACTTGACTTTGCAAGCAATGAGCTTACCAGTACCTTTGGCAGCAACAAAGCTGAGTTTAAAAACATCAACATCAAGGGCGATGTGGTTAACGACAAATCGCAAGAGGACATATTCCTGCAATGGCTGGCTAAAGGCTTTGTGGACGTAGACCATGGAAAGATATCACTGACCACCCTTCCCTATTCTCTGGAAATTCCATCCGTTAAAATGAACTTTGAGCCAGAGGTGTTTACAATTGATGAAAGCAGGATTAAACTTGATAAATCCGACTTTAATTTATCGGGCAGCCTGCACAATGTTTTATCCTATTTCAGGGGTGATTCCATCCTGAGGGGCAGGTTTAACTTTGTTTCTGATTCCACCAATGTGTTGCAACTGATGACGCTGACCAACGGTATCGGAAACGAGGAAACGAAAGAAGAAGCCGGCGCAAAAGACGAAGCCCTGAGCGACTCAGTCAATACCGGCCCTTATATGGTACCCAAAGGGATAGATATTCTGCTACATGCTGATGTGTATAAAGCCACCTATGGCAAAGACACCGCATCAAACATAAAGGGTGAGGTAAGGGTAAGCGATGGAATCCTGGTACTCGACGGGCTCACCTTTTCCACACCGGCTGCCCGTATGCAGCTCACGGCCATGTATAAAACCCCGCGAAGAAACCACCTTTTCCTGGGCATCGACTACCACATGCTCGATGTGGAAATTGAAGAACTGCTGACCATGATCCCCGACATTGACACGTTGATGCCCATGTTGCGGTCGTTCCGCGGCAAAGCCGAATTCCACATGGCCTTGGAAACTTACCTCGATTCGCTGTATAATGTTAAAAAGTCCACCGTACGCGGTGCTTCATCTCTCTCCGGCACCAACCTGGTATTGCTCGACGGGGAAAGATTTACAGATATTGCCAAAACGCTTAAATTTAACAAAAAGACAGAAAACAGGGTAGATACGTTGTCTGCCGAATTCACGGTGTTCCGCGACGAAATTGAAGTTTTCCCTTTCCTGATTGTCATGGATAAGTACAAGGCCGTGGTGAGTGGGCGGCATAATTTCGACCTGACTTTTAACTACAATATTTCGGTTGTGGATTCTCCGCTGCCGATAAAGCTGGCTTTAGACGTCCGGGGTAATGAAAAAGACTATAAATGTATTCCACTCACTGCAAGCAAGTACCCCGATTTTTGGCGTCCAATGCGAAAAAATGTTGTAGAAAACAAGCAACTCGAATTGCGCAACATGATACGTGAATCGCTCACAAAAAATGTGATTGAACGGTAAAACTATTGAATTCGCCGATGAAAGGCTTTGTTCACGTTTATACCGGAAACGGGAAAGGAAAGACCACTGCGGCATTGGGCCTAGCAGTCAGGGCTGTAGGTGCCGGTAAAAAGGTTTTCTTTGCACAGTTTATAAAAGGACTGAATTACGCTGAAATTGACGCTGTACGCAGGTATCTGCCAACCATTGTGATCAGGCAATACGGGCTGGGGTGTTTTATTGTTGAAGAGCCTACGCAGAACGATATTGATGCCGCACAGGATGGACTGAAAGAAGTAACAGAAGTGCTTGTATCGGGTGAATACGATGTAATAGTGTTGGATGAAGCCTGCATTGCTTTATACTACAACCTTTTTTCAGTGGCAGAGCTGCTCGAAAGCCTGAATAAAAGGAGCGCAGAAACCGAAGTGATCATAACGGGACGTTATGCACCTGACGAACTCATTGAAGCAGCAGATTTGGTGACGGAAATGAAAGAAATAAAACACTACTACACCTGCGGGGTTGAAGCCCGAAAAGGAATTGAATACTAAAACAAAGTCCTGAAGATACCGGTAATATTTCTAACCGTTTCGGCTGATCAGCGCCAGTTTTTCGTGATCAGGAATAAGAATGTCCTTCCCCTGCATTTGAATCAGTCCTTCGGCTTCAAATTCTTTCAGGAATTTTACGGCGCTTTCCATAGTTACCGAAGCAAAATCAGCAATATCCTGACGGGTCAGACACTGAAACACATTTTCGTATTGGAATTCCTCGCCTGATAAATACAATAAAGCCGAGGCCATTTTGCCCCTCATTTGGTTATATGAAATATTCCGGATGATTTCAAGGTACCTGAATTCATTTCTGAAATTACGTGAAATGATACGCGCGGCAAAATCTGTATTTTTGGTAATAAGTTGTTTCAGCGCTGTTTTATCAATCATACAAATAGTAGATTCTTTGATGGCTACAGCCGAATATTGGTAAATATTTTCATCAAAAACCGATGAAAATGCCATAAACTCTCCCTGCCTGGTCAGCCGTATGTTCACCTGTTTGTTTACCCCCGTTTGCAAATAAACCTTCACCAACCCGTCCACCACATACAATACATATGGAGCAAAGGCCCCCTGTTTAAAAATGGTTTCACCTTTTAAATAGGTCACCTGAGTTTTCTTCTTGCTGATAAATTCCAGTTCATCGGAATAAAGAAGCTGGAAACACTTCGAGGCTTTTGTACATTCTGCACAGTTGTTATTACTGCGTGGTACCAAGGTTGTTTTCCATTTAGATAAAATACAAAAATAATCCAAGATTTGGATTGAGAAGCATTTATTCAGCAACTTATACAATCATCCTGATAAAAAAACACTGCGTTCTTTATAAAATGACAAGAAAAAATTTATTGTTTTTCAACACAAAACATGTCTTATTCATGCCAGTTAAGTTAGAGCCAATAACCAATCAACCGTAAATTTACACCGGTAAAAATTAGTCATGGTGAGGAAATTAGCCATACCGGTAAAAAGAGGAAAATTAACTGCCTACATGGAAGAGTGCCATCATTACGAGATTTTTGAAATTGCCGATGGAAATGTCAGAAGCGAAGAAATCGTAACAATACCCAAAAAGTCTCCCGATCAGTTACCAGAATGGGCTAAGAACAAAGGAATAACGGATATCATTATTTATAAAGCCAGTAAACGTACCATTCACTTGTTTGCCCCTTATGGCATAAACCTGTTTGTTGGAGTTCCCATCAGCACCTCCCGAAGACTTGTTGAAGAATACATACATGGTCAATTGAAATCCGACGAAAAAATAATATACTCCATAATGATCCAACATGAACAATAATCATATCACCGGTGCCGAGGCTATGCTACAGTCGCTGTTAAAAGAGAAAACCGATACCATTTTTGGTTACCCGGGAGGCGCCATCATGCCTATTTATGATAAACTCTTTAACCGGAAACATCAGATAAACCATATTCTGGTAAGGCATGAACAGGGTGCCGCACATGCCGCACAGGCTTATGCTCAGGTCACGGGCAAAACAGGTGTTTGTTTTGCCACATCGGGCCCCGGCGCCACCAACCTGATAACCGGAATTACCAATGCCAATCTCGATTCTATCCCGGTAATCTTCATCACGGCACAGGTTGCCTCTGCATTTTTAGGAACCGATGCTTTTCAGGAAACCGACATGATCAGTTTGTCAATGCCGGTAACCAAATGGAATTTCCAGGTTACCAGCGCTGACGAAATACCCGATGCCATTGCCAAAGCCTTTTACTATGCCAACACGGGAAGACCAGGTCCGGTACTCATTGATATTACCAAAGATGCCCAACTCGGCGAAACTACATTCAACTATAAGCGGATCAAATCAATTCGTTCCTATAATCCCCATCCTGCATTGCGTGACTCCGATGTAAAAGAAGCGTTGAGAATGATATCGGCATCGAAAAAGCCGCTCTTACTTGCCGGGCACGGAATACTTCTTGCAAAAGCTACCAGGCAACTGGAAGCGTTTATCGATAAAACAGCCATGCCCGTTGCTGTTACCTTACTTGGAAAATCGGCTGTTAATGAAGACAGCCTGTATTATACAGGAATGCTGGGCATGCATGGTAATTACGGGCCCAATGTGCTTACCAATGAAGCTGATCTCATTATAGCAGCAGGTATGCGATTTGACGACAGGGTAACCGGCAATCTCGAAAAATACGCCACAAAAGCGCAAATCATTCATATTGATATCGATAAGGCAGAACTGAATAAAAACGTAAAGGCTCACCTTCCCATACATGCCGATATAAAAGACTTCCTGGAAAAAATCACACCCATGATCAGTTTCAAAACCAACGAAACCTGGTTAAATCAGTTCCGGGTTTTGAACAATACCGAAAAAGAAAAAGTAATTGACCGGGAATGTTCACCCAATAACGGCAAAATAAGATCTGGTGAAATTGTGCAAATGATATCGAAAAAAACCATGGGCAATGCCATTATAGTAACCGATGTCGGACAGAATCAAATGATGGGAGCAAGATATTATCATTACAAAAGCCCTAATTCATTCATTACTTCAGGAGGATTAGGCACTATGGGTTTTGGCCTGCCCGCCGCCGTAGGAGCCCAGGTGGGACAACCCAACAAAACTGTTGTACTACTTTCGGGTGATGGTGGTTTTCAAATGACCATGCAGGAACTGGGAACCATATTCCAGTATAACCTGCCGGTAAAAATGGTTATTCTGAACAACAACTTTCTGGGAATGGTGAGGCAATGGCAACAATTGTTCAACAACAAACGCTATGCTGAGACAAATATGCCCACTCCCGATTTTCCCATGCTAGCCAGGTCTTTTGGCATCGAAAGCGGGTTGGTACATGAACGTGCAGAATTGGATAACGCCATAAACACCATGCTGAATCATCAGGGCCCATACCTGCTCGAAATCAAAATTGAAAAGGAAGCCAATGTTTTCCCCATGATTTATCCGGGTAAAGCCGTTGATGAAATTGTACTTGAAGATATCGCCATGTAAAATCTTTTTTCTTCATCCCAAAAACCATACTGCTTAAAGGCATGAAAGAAACATACACCATTATCGCCTTCTCCGAAAACCATGTTGGTTTGCTAAACCGGATAACCATCATTTTTACCCGAAGACACATTAATATCGAAAGTCTCACGGTATCATCCACCGAAATGAAAGGTATACACAGGTTTACCATTGTAGCTTTAGAAACAGAAGAAAATATCATCAAAGTGGTAAAACAAATTGAGAAGTTGACCGAGGTGTTGTTTGCCGACTGGTACCTGAACGACCAGCTTGTTTATCGCGAGATTGCACTGTACAAAGTACCCATTGAATCAGCCATTCAGAAAAATCTGGAGCAGGTGCTACGCGAATTCAACGCTCATGTGGTTGATGTTCAAAAAGATTTTGTAATTATTGAAAATACGGGCCATATAGATGATACCGAGAAACTTTATGAAATTCTCGAGCCTTATGGAATCATGCAATTTGTGCGCTCCGGTATGATTTCAATCTCGAAAAACAACAAGGAACTGTCGTCTTACCTGAAAGAATTGCCCATCAATGAATATGTAAAGGAATAAATGACAGAGAACAACAATAGTTGTGTTATTGAACAATCAATCTATTTAGAGTTGTTCAATTCCAATGAGTTTTCAACAGAATTCGCATTAAAAATGAACCTTCCATATAAATAAAAACTATGTCCAAAACCCTTCCTTTCGACCAATACGTATGCAAGTATGAACAATGGTTCGAAGACCATTACTTTGTATTTCTATCGGAAATAAAAGCCATTCAAAGCCTGATGCCCCAAAAGGGCCATGGAGTGGAAATTGGCATTGGCAGTGGTATTTTTGCCACAGCCCTGGGTATTCCCGAAGGATGCGATCCCTCGGCAACCATGCGCAAAAAAGCGTTGGAAAGAGGTTTAAAAGCTGTTGAAGGCATTGCCGAAAATCTTCCGTATCCCAATGCTACCTACGACTATGCCCTGATAGTCACCACCATTTGCTTTGTTGATGACCCCATGCAAAGCCTGCGTGAAATCAACAGGATTCTGAAACCCGGAGGACAAATTATTGTAGGCTTTGTCGACAAAAACAGCCCCATTGGAAAAGAATACCAGATCAATCGGGAAAAAAGTTTCTTCTACAAAGACGCCTGCTTTTTCAGTACCGAAGAAATTTATAAGCTGCTGTGGGGAAGTGGTTTCGAAATTGAAAAAACCTGCCAGACCATTTTTGGTCCCCTGAATGACATAAAAGATATTCAGCAACCAAAAAATGGCAGCAGCAAGGGCAGTTTTGTTGTTGTAAAAGCCACCAAGAACGAATAACATGCCCGTCAGGATAGCGTTTGCGGTAAATCAGAACGCGCACATCGAAGCCAGACATTTCGGTGATGCCGATAAATACATTATTGGCGAATATATCAACAAAGAAATTGTGCTGATCAGGGAAGAAATGAATACCTGTAAAACACTGGATGAGCATCAGGAACACGGCGCCCATAAAAAGGGCCTTGCTATTATTGAACTGTTGAAAAAGAATCAGGTTAACATACTGGTATCAAGGCAATTTGGAAAAAATGTACAAATAGTCAACCGGCATTTTATTCAGGTAATCGTTGACCTGGCAAAACCTGAGGAGGCTATTCCACACTTAACAAAGCACATGAAACACTTTGAAGATGAACTGGTCAGCCACCCGGCAAAATACACTCTCTTTACCATAAAAAAGGGGAAACTTAAGGAAATAATCATTAAAGATTAACCATCAGAGCAATGCACACCAAACTTTATCCGGATTCTCATGTGGAATTAAGAGGCCTCACGGCCCGTTATTACGATTGGGTTATGAACCTTGCCTCTTTAGGATTGTATGGCAAGTTTATCCAGAAAGCCATTGGGAACATTAACCTGCAACCCGGCGACCACATTCTCGATTTGGGTTGCGGAACCGGCAGAAACGCCTGGCTCATGCGTCAGCATCTCGATGAAAAAGGCCATATCACGGGAATGGACATTTCGGATCATATGCACAAACAATTCTGTCAGAGGTTCAACAACGACGTACAGGTTATATTTCTGAAGCAACGCATCGATCAGTTATTTCAATTACAAAACCATTTCGATAAGGTTTTCATCAGCTTTGTTATTCATGGCTTCCCTCATGAAATCAGAAAAACCATCATTCAGAATGCATATCATCATTTAAAACCGGGCGGACAATTTATTATACTCGACTTTGCCGAGTTTGACATGAATAAAATGCCCTGGCTTCATCGTCTTGTCTTCCGCAAGATAGAGTGTAAATATGCCTTCGATTATATTCAAAAGGACTGGAAAAAAATACTGGAAGATCATGGATTCGGAAATTTTCAGGAGCATTTCCATGTTAAAAAATACGTCCGTTTATTAATGGCACAGAAGGTTAACTAATCTTTTTCATGATGCAGGCATGCGCAGCTATGTGCCTTTTAACCTCGATAATCAATTGCCTGCAAAATGTTGTAAATTTGGACAACAAAAACCAGGAAGCCATGGCCTTGTTGGAGCAGGTTCAGAAGATAGTTGAATATCAAAACAGGGACCTGTTTGGGTCAACCAACCTCGATATGGATCCCTGGCTGGAATAATACAACGCAAACATGCCCTTAAAGCATTCGTAAATGGTTTCAAAATCGCCTGTTAAACAAATTGCTGCCATTCATGATCTATCGGGGTTTGGCAGAACTTCATTGTCTGTTGTAATACCTATATTATCGGCCATGGGTATAAAAGTATGTCCGTTGCCGACTGCTGTGTTGTCGTCGCACAGTCGTTATAACGGATATCATTTTGCTGATCTGACCGATCATATGCAACCTGTAATTGATCACTGGAAAAAGCTGAATATTAAATTTGATGCCATATACAGCGGTTTTTTGGGCTCACACAGGCAAATCAGCTTGGTTCAGAAAATGATTGACGATTTTGCCGCTGAAAACCAACTGGTAATTGTTGATCCGGTATTGGGTGATAATGGCAGGATGTATGACACCATTGACAGCCAGTTGGTATCGGCCATGAAAACCCTGGTTCAAAAAGCGGACATCATCACGCCCAATTTAACCGAAGCCTCGCTGTTGCTTGACAAGCCCTTTCGTGCCAGCATGGCCGAGGACAACATTAAAGAATGGATGTTAAAATTATCGGATATGGGTCCTGGTATTGTTGTCATTACGAGCGTTGCAGCCGGCTCACCCGATCAGAAATTTTCAGTGATTGCCTATGATAAAAACGGTTCCCGCTTCTGGAAGGTGCCTATTGATTATATTCCGGCCGATTTTCCAGGCACCGGCGACTGTTTTACCAGTGTGCTAACCGGATCGTTATTGCAGGGCGACAGTTTACCCATTGCACTCGACAGGGCCGTACACTTCATATCCTATGGCGTAAGAGCAACTTATGGCTACAATTACGATCAAAACCAGGGCATCCTGCTCGAGCGCATCCTCAACCGGCTAAGTTTTCCCATGCCGGAGAGCAGTTATGAAATTATGTAATAACCATCAATACCATGAATGCAGCAATGGCAGACCTTCGTAAAGAAGTACTGGCATGTAACAGATGTAACTTAGCTGAAAAAAGAAATCATGTAATTTTCGGAGAAGGCATTGACAATGCCGGTATATTAATAATAGGAGAAGCACCCGGAAGGGATGAAGACATAGAGGGAAGACCTTTTGTGGGGTTATCCGGCCAGTTGCTCGACAAAATTTTGGCCGCTTGCGGGTTTACCCGCAGCCAACACGTTTTCATAAGCAACATTGTCAAGTGCAGACCTCCCGAAAACAGGGTGCCCACACCCCAGGAAGCTGCTGTTTGCATGCCTTGGCTGTTGAAACAAATTGAGTTGGTTGATCCCAAAATACTGATTTTGCTTGGAGCTACCGCTCTAAAATACATGATGGGCCCTGAACACCGCATTACACGCGAAAGAGGAAACTGGCAGACCTGGCAAAACAGGCTGGTAATGCCTGTTTACCACCCTGCTGCTCTGTTGCGCGATCCTTCGCTAAAACAAGATACATGGGAAGATTATAAAAAAGTTGTTTTCAAATACCGCGAACTGGTTAATCCCGAGCATTATTCGGCTCATGTTTAGGAACAAAAACCATTCTCATATTCGTAAATCACCTTAAAAACCCCGTCGATCTGTTCCGACCCCGGAAGAACCTGTCGTATCAGCTCGAGGTAGCGTCGTTCCATTAGAAAATCCATGGTTGGTCTGAAGTTCAGGTCAAAAACCCAGCTAACTTGAAGTAGTTTAAAATCGTTCACGTTTTTTACGTCGTTGATGTTAACCGCACGCATATTTGTTAAACTGCGTATTACCTCATCGGAAAAACCGGGAGAATTTGGTAATTCAAGTTCAATGGCACCGTTTTTCCCCTTGTCCCTCCTGTGATAGTAATCGGTCACCACTTTCCAGATATCCAATTTATCGGCATCACGTATCAGCTTTGCATAAAACAAACAGGATGGGCTTTCATTCAGTGGAAGCGAAGGTCTGTTGTGGTAACTGACCGATTGTTTAATGATATACTGCGCAGCCGGGTTAAAAGAAGCAAGAATGTCTTCTCTTTCGATTATTTTTACACCAAGCTCGGCATGGTTTTCAGATTTTGCGTCCATAAATGTCCGGTATCGCGTATATTGCTCAAAGCGTCCGATATCATGCAACAACGCAATGGCTTCTGCAAGTCTCAGTGCATTATGGTCTAATCCCAACGCAACACCAATATCAACAATAGCTTCGCAAACACGGTGTGTATGTTCTTCTTTCAGTGTAATATTTTGCTGAATTTCCGAATCGGCATGTTGAAATGACTTAACGTATTTGGTGAACCAGCTTTTCAGATCTATGAGTTCTTTTTCAGGCAGTGGAATTTCCATATTTCCGCTTTCAACTTTAGCACACATTGTTATTTATCATGTTTTATAACCTGTTCAAAAACATTGGGAGTAGTTAATATATCCACTATGCACATTAACCTCTTCTGCCTCTGCCGCCTTTACCCTGTCCGCCTCCCATACCTCTGCCACCGCCACTGCCCATTCCGCTACCATTTCCGCCTCCCATACCTCTGCCACCGCCACTGCCCATTCCGCTACCATTTCCGCCTCCCATACCTCTGCCGCTACCACTTCCCTTTCCGCTGCCGTTTCCGCCTCCCATACCTCTGCTGCCGCCGCCGCCCATACCCGCACCCATTCCCCTGCCTCCGGCACGGCCAAAAATACGGCGAATGCCATTTTCAATTTTTTGTCCCAGGCTTCCTTCAGAAGTTTCCTTTAAATTCTTTTGCGCAGAATATATACTGTCTTTAAGGGTTGGAGCATCCATGGGTTGAATTTCCCCGCGATATACTTTTTGTACAGCCTCATCAACCTGCATATTGCGACAAAGGTAAACTTTACATCCGTAAGCCCTTAATTCGTCGTAATTGGCAGGACCAATATTACCAACAATTACCTTGTTAATACCGGTTTGAATATATCTTCTCACCTCTGGGCTTTCATCCTGAGCCACGCCCTGAAACGCTTCGTAACTCATGGTTGCAGGATTCACAACTAAAAAGTAAGCAGCATGTCCAAACCTGCCGGACACTTTTGCATCGAGGGTATTTCCCGAAGATGCTACAAGAATTTTTTCCATAATTTGAGCTTGTCAATAAAATTGGTAAAATGTCTAACTGGTCTTGTGTCTGTTCAGAGAGTTCCATTTGCAAGGCTTGCGCAGTCGGAAAATGCGGAGTTTACTAGTCGTAAATGAGCAATTTTCAAACAAGCGTAACGCGGCAAATGGGACTCTATGGACAGACATTATTTTATAATTTTTGAAAATACAATAAACAAGGCCAACCCCACTCCGGCCAGAAATGCAATGTCCGAGTGTTTCTTTTCTTCACCCCTGGCCTCAGGCAACAGATGGGAAGCCGAAACATAAATCAGCACCCCTGCAACAAAGCCCAGCACCAAACCCAGGTTTTCCTGGCTTAACTTGTTAACCAGAGGAAAAGCAACCAAAGCGCCCAAAGGAGTGGTTAAGCCAGCAACCAAAAAAGCATAAAGTATGGCAGTTTTTTTCTTCACACCCCCTTTTAAGAATAGTGAATAGGTAATAATCCCTTCGGCAAACTCGTGAATAACCAATCCGGTTGCTGCCAGTAACCCGGTAAGCAAGCTTACGCTGAAAGTTACCGTATAGATAATGCCGTCTATAAAGGAGTGTATTCCTATTCCTTCTGCTGCTACAATACCAAAGGCCAGTACGTCTTTTTTAGTGTATTGCTTGATGAGTTCGTTGGAAAAAAACATGAATAAAAATCCTAACAGAGCCGTGAACCCGGCATAAAAGTTCATTTGGATAGCCTTGGGCAATGCCAGCATAAGCGGAGTGGATATCAGCACACCGGCAGCAAAACACATGAAATAGGCTTT
>JAFGOR010000148.1 GCA_016926375.1 Bacteroidales bacterium | reverse complement strand
GTTATCCAGCAATCCATTTCTGTATCCGGTCGCGTAACCGATTCTTCCGGCACTGCTTTGCCTGGTGTAACGGTAGTTTTAAAGGGAACTACCTCCGGTACAATTACTGATGTCAATGGAGACTATTCGCTTTCAAATGTTCCGGGTGATGCCACACTCGTGTTTTCATTTGTTGGAATGAAAGCTCAGGAGATTGTCGTTGGAGGGCAGACCAGCATTAATATTGTTTTGCAGGAAGAGACTCTCGGAATTGATGAGGTTGTTGTAACAGCTTTTGGAATTAGTCGGGAGACGAAGCAACTTACCTATGTTGCCCAGCAGGTTGAAGGGGAAAAACTGAGTGCTACTGGTAATATTGATGTAACCAAAAGTTTGCAAGGTAAAGTTGCAGGTGTAACTGTCCAACAGCTTTCAGGAATGCCAGGTGAGTCAAGTAAAGTTACCATTCGGGGAAGTAGCTCAATTGCCGGAAATAACGCTCCATTGTATGTTGTAGATGGATTTCCCATTGGCTCTGATATTAGTTTTAAAATCGATCCTAACGAAGTTGCATCCATGAGTGTTTTAAAAGGCGCTGCAGCTTCTGCATTATATGGTTTAAGGGCTTCGAACGGCGTTATCCTTATTACAACTAAAAAAGGTGAAACCAATGAACTTGGGAAGCCAACTATTTCAATAAATACTACTTATAGTTTTGACCGGCTATCAATTTATCCTGACATGCAAAAATCATATGGGCAGGGTACAAACTTTGTTTTTGATCCTTATTCTCCGTTTGCATGGGGCCCCCGGATAGATCAAATGGGAACTTATACAAATCAGCTTGGAGAGCAGGAAGAAGCCAGGGCTTATGATAACGTTCGGGATTTCTTCAAAGTTGGTGGTACATTAAATACCAATTTAAATGTTTCCAATCGCTTTAGCCAAGGAAATTATTCTATTGGTATTTCCTATAATAATCAACAGGGGATTGTAGATTATACTGACCTGAATGTTTACGGGTTCAAACTTGCAGGAGATTATGAATTAAGTAAAAAACTTACCTTCTCACCATCCATTAACTTTTCGGAAAGCAAGGCAAATCAAACTTCGCAAAGTTTTGGTAATTCCTCCCTGTTTTATGCAGCATTTAATGCACCTCCTTCTTATAACCTCAAGGGTAAGCCAACTCACGTACCCGGCAATCCTTATCAACAAATAAACTTCAGAGGTTCTCACGATAATATTTATTGGGCAAGGGAAAATAACCGGGCAGTGAATGAATCATCTTCTTTTATAGGGAATGTCGGGTTAAATTACAAGTTGACCAGCTGGATGGATTTAAATTATCGTATAGGAGTTAGTCAGATTTCTTCCACTCAGAACGATGTTTTTGAACTCGGTTCGGGTGAAACAAATGGAAGAACTGATCCTCCAAGTGGTGGGATGATCTACGAATCAATGGAACGTTCAAGAGATGTAAATTCCAATTTTAACTTAATAATAAAAAAAGAATTGGCCAAGGTAATTGATCTTGATTTCCTTCTTGGGCATGAATTTTTTGACATGACATATAAACGAGTAAGTGCAAGGGGTCAAGACCTGGTATTGGGAGGTTTTCATAGCCTTACCAATGCAAGTACAATTACAGCTAACCAAACGTATAATTCACAACGTTCTTACGGGATTTTTTCTAACCTGAATATTGGATACAAGGATTTGGTGTTTTTAAATGCATCCGGGAGGAATGATGTGTTATCCAACATGCCTCGGAATAACCGCTCTTTCTTTTATCCTTCCATAGGAATGGGGTTTGTTTTCTCAGAATTATTTAATGAGGATACCAAATTTTTATCCTTTGGAAAATTGAGAGCCAGTTATGCAGAGGTTGGACAGGCTGGACCGATATATGCCACCAATCAGGTTTTTGTTACGAGCAATGCATTCACATTTCCTTACAATGGAATAAGTGCATTTAGGCTTAATCCTTCGCTGGCAAGTTTTGATTTGCAACCACAAAATACAAAAACATGGGAATTTGGGGTCAGTTTGAATTTTATGGACAACAGAATTAAACTGGATTATGCCTACTTCGACGGAACTTCCGAAGGTCAGATTCTTAGCGTTCCTGTTCCGGCATCCACTGGATATACTGCTGAAATGATGAATGCGGGTGAAATGTCGAACAATGGACATGAAGTTATGTTGAACTTAACGTTGGTGAAAAATAGAAATATTAACTGGGATTTTTCAACGAACTTTAGTTCTTACACGAATAAGGTTGTCAAATTGGCTGAAGGCATAAATCAACTGGGTTTAGGTGGTTTTAGGGTTGGAATTGTTGCTGAGCCAGGACAGGAATATCCGATAATAAGGGGATCTGGTTATGCAAGAGACAGTGAAACAGGTAAGATTGTTGTAGATAGCCGTGAATTTTTACCTAATGGAAGTGCCAATGCATTTTATGGGATGCCGTTAAGAAGTTCGGAATCAAGTCTTATTTTAGGTAAAGTTACCCCAGACTTTGAAATGAATTTCTTGAATACTTTTCAATACAAGAACCTTACCATCTATGCTCAAATTGACTGGCGCCAAGGCGGAAAGATGTATTCTGGAAGCAGTAGGTTGTCAAAGCTTTACGGCACTCATCCAGAAACAGCAAATCGTGAGGATGATGTAACTCTGAATGCTGTAAAAGGCTATTATGATGGCGGAAACCTAATCGTCACAGGTGAAAATGATATCACCATCCAGAAAGGGTATACTTATTTCAGATCATTACTGGATGGCATTGCTGAGTCAAATGTTTATGACGCTTCATTTATCCGACTCAGGGAAGTTAGGCTTGAATATCAATTTGGATCATTTAATCGGCGATTACCATTCAAAGACCTTAGTCTTTTTGTAACCGGACGAAACTTGTGGCTGATTAAATCCGGGTTACCTCATTTTGATCCTGAAATGGGAGGTACACTTGGTAATTATGTCGGTGAAGAATATGTTCGCTATCCTCAAACTTCAAGTTATGGTATCGGTTTAAATGTTAAATTTTAAAGATTGAAAATTATGGCGACTATAATAAAAAAAATATTTGGGCTTTTTGCTGCAGTCCTCTTGCTATTAACAGGCTGCACTAATGATATGCTTGATGAAATTAACACAGATCCCAATAACCCAACAGATGTTTCTGTTGAGCTACTCTTGCCTCACTCTACTATGTCTATGGTTAATCTTGCTGTGGCAAGCAAGCAGGCGCAATGGCTTTCAACTTATGTTGAGCATACAGCCAATGTGAGATTAAATATTATGCATCCGGCAGATAATGTAGGTACATATTGGAATGATAATTACTTGAATCTGAATAATCTCAGCATTATTATTGATAAAGCATCAGCAGAGAATAAATGGTTTCATGTGGGTATCGCAAAGATAATTCGGGCAATTGTTTTAGCCCAGTTAACTGACTTATATGGTGAAATACCATATAAAGAGGCATTAGAGGGAAGTAACAACAGGGCACCTAAATTTGATACTCAAGAGAGTATATATACTGAATTGCAAAATATTCTGGATGAGGCCATTGCTGATTTGAGTAAGACATCCATAAGTTCACCTGGCAAATATGATCTATTGTTGGAGGGCAATAAGGACTTGTGGGTAAAAACCGCCTGGGCCTTAAAGGCCCGATACTATAACCGTTTAAGTAATATTGATTCGCAATCATCAGCTACTAATACATTGAATGCGTTAAGCAATGCTTTTGAAAGTCCTTCTGAGAATCTGGTTTTTAATGGATACATGACCGGAAACGTTAATATTAATCCATATGTAGCCATAGAAAAAAGGGAACAAGCATTTGCTGCAAGCCAAACGATTATGGAGGTATTGAATGGCTTTAATGATGAGGGATATGCAGATCCGAGAGCAGAAAGATGGTTTAGAAAGATTGGAGATGAAATAATTGGTGCTCCAAGTGGCGTTAACAATCCTGACCAGTCTCATGCAATATATTCCGGGATTTCAATGGAAAATGTATTAAATGAGGATGCAGTTCTTCCTATTGTAACCTTTGTTGAGATGAAATTTATCGAGGCTGAAGCCAATCTAAGGCTTGGAAAAACAGCTGAAGCCTACGATGCTTACCAAGTGGCTGTGCAGCAAGCTTGTTTAGCAAGCGGGTTGAAAGAAGCTCAGGTGAATGAATATACAGCCCAGGGAACCGTTTTCCCAGGTTTCTCCCAACTTTCTCTAAATGACATTATCGAACAGAAATATATTTATTTCTGGATATTCCAACCAGTAGAGGCTTTTAACGACTATCGCAGAACCGGTATACCTGAGTTACAGAATCCATACGGAGTGATTAAACGATTCCCTTATCCCGCCGATGAACTGGAACGAAATCCCAATTCCCCGACAAACATTGATGAACAGACCATCTATACCATAAAGGTTTGGTGGGCAAAAAATTAGTTTTAACTATATTATAACCAACAGGTTCCCATTCTTAGGGGATGGGGCCTGTTTTTGTTTATCTTCAATTATTTAACAAATGAATATGCGTTTTACTTATTTGGCTCTGTTTTTTCTCATTTCTTTTAGTGCTATAAAAACAGGATTTGGACAAAACAATCCTCCATCTGGGGAAAATGTGCATCCTGATGCACGCTTTTCCGAAGCGGTGGAAATGAATATCAAGGCCAATGGTTTTCGCGGGATCTGGTATATGAACCAACCTTCCAATGATGAGTATGTTTACAAATACAGCGGGGGCATGGCCACCTACACTGCAAAACATCAGCCTATTGGGATATACTCAAAAAAGGCAAAAAAAACTTTTTTTTGCTTTGGCGGTACAGATGAACAAAACTCCACTCTTTTTCACAATATTTCGTATTTCAACCATAAGTCGGGTAAATTGGCAAATCCTACCACTGTATTGGATAAAAGAACCAATGATGCACACGACAATCCGGTTATTTCTCTGGATGAAAAGGGATTCATATGGATGTTTTCTACCTCACATGGCGCCACCCGGCCATCCTATATTTACAAAAGTTCGAAGCCTTACTACATCGATCATTTTGAAAAGGTTGATGCTACTGAAATCGTGGATGGTCAGAAAAAACCGTTTGATAACTTCTCCTATTTTCAGGTCTGGTATGTAAAATCAAAAGGCTTCTTTGCGGTGTATTCCAAATATCAGGGCTGGAATAACCGGATCATAGGCTACAATACCAGCCGGGATGGTGTCAACTGGAATGAATGGAAAGTTCTTGCACACATCGAAGAGGGGCATTATGCCATCAGTGGAGCGCATAAGGGCAAGATCGCCGTGGCCTTTAATTACCATCCGAAAATGGCGAATGGGGAACAGGGACTGAACCACCGTACCAATTTATATTACCTGGAAACTTCTGACTTTGGGGAAAGTTGGCAAAGCATCGATGGGCAAGTCCTTTCCATTCCGGTAAAATCAGCCGCAAATGCTGCGTTGGTTAAGGATCTTAAAAATGAGGGTCGGCTATGTTATCTCAAAGATCTGAATTTTGACCGAAAGGGCAACCCTGTTATTTTGGTCGTTACCAGCAATGGTTATCAGCCAGGACCTGGCAATGACCCCCGAACATGGGAAGTATTTAGCTATTTAAAAGGATGGAATAATTCAAAGGTTACCTCTTCGTCAGACAATAATTACGATACCGGCTCCTTGTTTATTGAAAAAAATAATTCTTGGGTCATTATTGGCCCAACCCAACAGGGGCCTCAACGATACAACCCTGGCGGTGAAATAGCTTTATGGGAGAGTAAGGATCGGGGGATTTCGTGGAGTAAAAAGAAACAGTTGACCCAAAACAGTACACGGAATCATAATTATTTGAGAAGGCCTTTACTGGCGCATCCCGATTTTTATGGCATCTGGGCCGATGGACATGGACGGCAGCCCTCCGAATCGTATTTGTACTTTACCAATCAGGACTGGGAAGTGTTCAGATTGCCGAGGGAGGCATCGGAACCTGAAATCATTCCCATGCCGTTAGCCGGTGAATCTGTGAATTAGTTTGATTGATTGTTAATCTAAAATAGTAATGCAATGAAAGTTCCTAGAATGAATTATCTTCTTTTAGCTGTAACCGCCATTTTTTTAAATGGATGCGGCCAAACCAATGATTATAATTTGAAAAGTTGGCCCGAGGGGAAAGCACCTCAGGAAATTGGATCCCGTGTCGTAAGTAAGTTTCTGAAAACGCCTCATTCGCTCTATGGAAACACCAAGCCTGCTACACCACCTACTCTGATTACTTATCCTGATGTATGTACCTGGTTGGGTGGTTTTTGGCTGGCCAACGCGATGAACGATGAGGCGTTGTTTCAAAGGCTGGAAAACCGGTTTGCACCCTTGTTTAACGAAGAGCAACACTTTCAGCCTGAACCTAATCATGTGGATAACAATGTTTTCGGAGCTCTTCCGCTGGAGTTGTATCTGAAAAGGGGAGAAAATAAGTACCTCGATTTGGGGCTGAAGTATGCCGACACGCAATGGGATTTACCCGAAAATGCAACCCCGGAAGAAAAGACGTGGGCCGACGATGGGTATTCGTGGCAAACACGCATCTGGATTGATGATATGTTTATGATTACCGCGGTTCAGGCTCAGGCATACAGGGCAACAGGAAATCAAAAATACATTGATCGTGCAGCACGGGAAATGGTACTCTATCTGGATACCATTCAGCTTGAAAACGGATTGTTCTATCATTCACCCGAGGCCCATTACAGCTGGGGGAGGGGAAATGGCTGGATGGCCGTTGGAATGGCCGAAATTCTGCGAATACTGCCGGAAAATCATCCCTTAAGAGACCGGATTATGGATGGTTATCACCGCATGATGGCTGCATTGCTGAGATATCAGGAAGCGGATGGCATGTGGCGGCAAATTATTGATGATCCGGAGTCCTGGAAGGAAACTTCCGCGACGGCCATGTTTACCTATGCGTTTATAACAGGCGTGAAAAACGGTTGGCTGGATGCCGAAATCTATGGTAAGGCTGCTCGTAAAGCCTGGTTGTCATTAACGGATTACTTAAATGATGACGATGAATTGACCGAAGTGTGTGCCGGAACAAACATAAAGAATAGCCGCGAACATTATTTAACCCGGCCAAGGATCGTGGGCGATCTGCATGGGCAGGCTCCTCTTGTTTGGTGCGCTGTTGCTTTGTTGAGGTGATGTCTTTTATTTGGGCCTCTTTCGTCGGATAAAAATAGGTTAAACAGCTAAGAAGTAATTTGTTAAATATATAGGTATTATTGAGATGAAAAATTGGATAAAGAATGTGTTTGTTGTCATTTCCCTGGTTGTTGCGTGGTCGTGCAGTGGTCCCGGTGAAGAAAAATGGAAATTCCAGTTATATGTCGAACCTGAAGGAACTGGTGACGGCTCCTATAACCAACCCTTGGGGAGTATTCAAAAAGCACTGGAGGTCGCCATACAACATAAGAAAAAGGGAAATAGTACTGAAATAATCATACGAGATGGCGTTTACCGGGAGTTTATCCATATTTCAGATTCATTACCAGACAATACTGTTCCTCTTATTCTCAGAGCCGGGAATCCCGGCAAGGTGATCATCACCGGATCAGTTCCGGTCATGGGGTGGAAGTCGGGCAGAGATGAAAAGTGGTCGGAGAGCACTTCCAAAACAAATGTGTTTGTGGCAAAGCTCTCCGATGAGATTATTGAAAAACTTACCATTCATCCCCTCACCCGGAAGCACTATCCCGATGGTAAGGTTCCCAATCCCTGGGGAAGCTATGTGACCGATAATGGTATGTTTTGCAATGGTTTGCTGGTGATCGACCAGGAGTATTACTATCCGCTTTTAGACCCGGGAAAGCTGGTGCCGGGGTCCTTCAATATTGATTATACCCGTCAGCTGATTTTTGTAAAACTGAAAGCCAGAATTATAAACTTCAAGAGCATAGAATTAGGCGTAGAGCCAACCATTTTTAAAATAGCAAATCAGAACAATATTACCATCAGTGGCATTCAATTTAAACATGCTGGATGGGCCTTGCACGACGCAGTGATTTTTGACAATATTAATAATCTTCACCTGGAGAATTGCACGTTCAATCACAACCGGTATGCCGGACTTCAGACACGCAGGATCGACAAAGGCTTAATTTTCAACTGCGAAGCCAGTCACAACGGAGGGACAGGATCGACAGGTTCCTGGGAAGGCTACCTGAGAGATGTAACCTTCGATGGTTTTAAGGCCAACTTCAACAACTGGATTGGAGCCCATTTTGATTTTACCGGCTGGGCGCCATGCGGTGTAAAATGGACCGCAGCCCGTAACCTGGTGATCAGAAATTCGGAGTTTAATTCCAATTATGCTACCGGTTTGTGGCTTGATTGTGAAAACCGACAGGTTACCGTCGAGAACACGATGGCCAGAGACAATATCGGTGTGGGTTTCTTTCTGGAAGCGAGTAAAGGCCCTTTTTTCCTTAAGAACTGTCGTTCCATCAATAATCTGAGAGGTGTTTATATCTCGGCCAGCAATGATGTTCGGCTCGACAGTTGTTTGATTAAGGATAATGACTATCAGGTGGTTGTGTTTGATCACTGGGGGAAGGGACGGGGTCCTGAATTGTTCGAATTCGATTTCAGGGAGGTTGAAACAGGATCGTTGTGGGAAGCACATGCGGTTGATGCTGTGGTGACGAATAGCAGATTTGTAAACCGCGAAGGTAGCGATGTCCCCTTTTACAATGAGCTGTTCAACGATAGTATCGGGTTCCGGAACTTTGTGTCAACGCTCACCACACAGAATAACCTCTATTACACCGACTTCCCCGAAAAAGCCTTTTATCATGATAAACAGTTTTATACCCTGGAGGATTGGCGGTCGTTATTTAAGCAGGATCAGGGTTCTCTGTTGCAATCTATAAACTTTTTTGACAATTAGCCATGAAATGCCCATGCCGACGACAGTGTTTTCGACATACCTTAGGATAGCCTCCCGTCTTTCAGCCGGGGCCTGGGAGTCCCGATGTATCTGGAATTTGCGGGCATGAATTTCCATGTGCCCATTATCAACAAATCATAATCACATGAAACAAACTGCATACACCATTCTGTTTTTTCTGGTATCCATTAGCGCGATAGGTCAGAATAAATACCTTTCCGATGACTGGGAGCGACTTCAAAAAGATTTATCGAAGCATGGGATACATCTTTCGGCAGCCGTTAACCAATTTAATTACGATTTCGCCAATCAACTCGTCAATACCTGGCAGGTGCCTCTGACTGGCACAACCAATGTACTATCCACGGATAACTCGAATTGGGAGATTGGTCTGAATGAGGTAAGGTACGATCCGGGCATGAATGGTTTTCGGGTGAAGTTTCAGTTTACCTGTACCAATGGAGCAATGGATGATGCCAATCTGGGTGTCAATGTCTCTTTTAACCAGTGGAGCCGGGAGAATTACGTATTGATGCCGGCCTGTGCCTACAATGGTAACCGGTTTGAATCGCGACGGATATCCTATTCTCCTAAGTTATACGATATGCGGGATATAGGACCCGACAAACCCATCATTGTATCGGATATCCCCCGTTTGAATATCCGTGCGGGTGAGTCGGCCATGAGCGTTCGCAGCGGCGATTTGTCATCACCTGTAATAGGCGTTTTTTCACCGGCTTTGAAGAAGGGAAACCTGATTCACTTTTCTCCTGCTTCCATATTGGGAGACAATGGGGTGATCCTTCAGGAAAACCGAGAGCGTACAAAGGCGATTTTCTCAGTAACGGCTCCGGTAGTACGCGAACGTAAGCAATATTTTATAGCCGACAACCAGGTAGAGTCGAACGACCGGCCGGCTAATTTCAAAAAGGGCGATCGTGTAGAAATCGAGTTGGCATTTACACTCTTTGAAGCTGAGAGGATTCAATCGGTGTACGACCAGTTGTTTGCCATTCGCTATAATTTCCTGGGTAAGCCTGCTATTGAACCGATATTCTCCTTTTCATCCTGTTTTGAGGTTCAGGAGAAGAAATTCAACACACAAAACTTTGTTCAGGAACACGGCTATTATTCGGTGGGCATGCGCGAAACCTATACGCAGGACTGGGCCATTGGCTGGACCGGCGGAATGATTTCCACCTACCCGCTTTTGTTTGCCGGAAATGACTCCACCCGCAGGAATGTAATCCGTAATTTCGACTGGTTGTTTCCCAATGGCATCTCCCCTTCGGGTTTTTTCTGGGATTCTGGAGAAAAGGGCACCATTTGGTACGGAGGTGATCAGCGGAAGTTTCATACAAAAAACTGGCACATCATACGTCGCAGTTCCGATGCCGTTTATTTCATTCTCAAGCAGTTTCAGCTGATGCAACAACTAAATATCCAGGTAAAGGAGAGCTGGTCGAAAGGTACTCAAACGGTGTGCGATGCGTTGGTCAATACGTGGGAAACCTACGGACAGATGGGGCAGTTTGTTAACAGCAGGACCGGGAAGATAGAGGTGGGGGGATCTACCAGTGCTGCCATTGCGCCTGCGGCTTTGTTGTTGGCTGCCGATTTTTATCAAAAGGACCACTACCGGCAAACAGCGGTTGAAATAGCCGAATACATGTATCAGGACTACATTACGAAAGGGATTACCTGCGGAGGACCGGCCGATGCCATGCAAAATCCCGACAGCGAATCGTCGTATTCCATGCTCGAGTCGTTTGTCGCCGTTTATGAGGCTACGGGGGATCTCTTGTGGTTGAACAGAGCCAAAGAGATGGCCCATCAGTTTGCGACCTGGGTGATGACCTACAATTATCCCTTCCCGGAAGAAAGTTTGTTTGGACGACTTAACATGCAAACGCTTGGAACGGTATGGGCAAACACGCAGAACAAGCATAGTGCTCCGGGAATCTGTACCCATTCGGGGGTTGCCTTGTTACGTCTTTACAGGGCAACCGGCGATGTGAAGTATCTCGAATTGCTAAAGGAAATTGCATCGGCCATACCCCAGTATCTGTCACATCCGGTTCGGCCCATCCCTGGAATGAAAGAAGGATGGATGAGCGAACGCATCAATACCACCGACTGGCTCGAAGGTATTGGGGAGATCATGTATGGTTCGACCTGGGCCGAAACGGCGCTTATGCTGACCATTATCGAAGTTCCCGGAATCTATGTGGTGCCTGAAATGGATGTGTGTATCGCCTTTGACAATATCCATGCAAAAATTCTGAAGTCAGATACCCGAAGCATTAAAATAAAGGTTTCCAATCCTACAACAACCAAAGCAGAAGTTAAATTATTGGTTGAAAATGCTGATAAAATCAAGACTCCTTTGTCGGTCAATTATTTGTATGGGACGGAAAAAATAAGACTTCTTCCCGGTGAAGAAAAAGTGCTTTCCTTTAAAAAACGAAAATGATTGCTATGAGACCCATGAGTGAAGCTTGTATTCCAATTCGTGGAAGTTTAACGTGAAACCCTGCAGATGTGCGTTCCTTTGAAATGCCTGTATATTGTACCTGACCGGGCAACCTGTTCCACCTCACAGGCGGGAGGCTTGTGGTCTATAACATAAAATGCTAAAAACAGATGAAAACACGCCTATATTTTTTACTTATTCTAATATTCAGTAATCTGGTTCAGTTGCATGCCCAGGATTTTCAAACCTGGCTGAAATCCTACAATGCCAGTTTAAATATTCGAATCAACCGCTATGATACCGCGCGTTATAATCTTCTGACCGACCGGGTGGTTCAGCCCTTGAATCAGGAGGGGCAGAGCATTGAATTTCTGTCGAGTAAATGGAAGATTGAACCTGTCATCACCCCCACGGGTGCGCCGGGTCAGTTTCGCATCGATTTAAAGTTCTTTTGCCAGGAAGGAATCCTTAGGGATGGTTCGCTTTCGTGCGATGTGGTTTTCGATCAGTGGTCGACTGATAACTATGTGCTGATGCCGGGATCCGTGTACAACGGGAACCGCTATCCGGTAGTGAAGATGAAATACATGCCATTTTTTAATGACCCCTCCCAGATAGGCCCCGATCAGCAGATCTTGCTCTCGGATCAGCCGCGGCTGAATTACCGCGAGGGTCAATCCCGCATACAACAACGCTCGGGGGCCATGTCGATACCGGCCATTGGTTATACCGACCGGCAGGGGAAGGGCTTCTGGCTCTTTTCACAGCAGGGGAACCCCCTGGGCGATTACGGGATCGGCGTGGAAGAACTGAAAGGTCGCACACGTTCTGTAATATTCATCACTTCACCGGTGGTTCGTGAAGTGCGCAAGTATTTCATCAGCGATATGGAGGCCCGGCCATCCGACGACCAGCCGGCCAGTTTTAAAGCCGGCGATCAGGTGACGATGACCTTTTATATTGATTTCTTTGAGAGCCCCAATGTGCAGTCGCTCTACGACCGGATGGCTGCCATTCGGCAGGCCTGGTACCCCACCTCCGAAAAGGCCAATCGTCTGCCCTTTTGGTCGGCTTTTCAGATCCAGGAAGCCAAATTTAACCGTGAAAACTGGAACCCTGCCGGATATTACCGGGTGGGTACCTTCGATAACTTCTCGCAGGACTGGCAGATTGGCTGGGTGGGAGGCATGATGACCACCCTGCCCCTGCTCATGGAAGGGAGTGCGCTTTCGCGCGAGAGGGTGTTGCGGAATTTCGACTGGCTTAGTGAACAAGGCGTTTCCCCAACCGGCTATTATTACGACATCATATACAAAGGCAAGGCTTATGGTGCTTTTCCCATGAAGGCGCTGGGTGACAGTCTGGTGCTGACGCGTAAAAATGCAGATGCCGTTTACTACATCTACAAACAATTTGATCTGATGAAAAAGATGGGCATTGTGGTGAAGCCCCAATGGGAGATGATGAACCTTAACGCCCTGGAAGCCCAGCTAACCACCTGGAAAAATTACGGACAACTGGGGCAGTTTGTAAACCAGGAGACCGGTCGTCTGGTGATCGGCAACACCACCAGTGCGGGGATTTTTCCCGCAGCACTGTGTGCAGCCTATCGTTATACCGGAAACAGAGAGTACCTGAACTATGCCGAAGAGATCGGGACCTATTACTACCAGAACTTTATACGGGAAGGGTTGACATGTGGAGGCCCGGGCGATGCCATGCAAAGCTTCGACAGTGAATCTTCATACGGATTGCTGGAAAGCATGACCGAACTTTACGAAACTACCGGTAAAAAAGAGTGGCTGCAGCGCTCGGAAGAGATGGCCAGACAATTTTCATCGTGGGTTGTGGCCTATGATTTTAAATTTCCTGAGACCTCGCTTTTTCATCGTCTCGACATCCGTTCCAACGGTGCCGTTTATGCCAACACCCAAAATGCCCATGGAGGGCCCGGTATCTGTACCCATTCCGGCCTTGCCCTTCTGAAGCTCTACCGTGCTACCGGTAATCCCTATTATATACAACTGCTTACCGACATTGCACATGCCCTGCCACAGTTTATGTCGACCAAAGAGAATCCCTGGCCCGGTTTTAACGATGGCTGGATCAGCGAACGCTGCAACCTCACCGACTGGCTGGAGGGGATTGGAGAGACCTTTGCCTATTCAAGCTGGTCGGAAACGGCCCTGTTATTAACCATCAGCGAGCTTCCCGGGGTTTACGTCAACCTGGAGACCGAGGATGTATATGCGCTGGATCATGTGAAGGCTCACATTGTCAGGTCATCCGCCAGGGAGCTGGTGCTTGAGATGGTCAATGAAACCGGCTATGATGCCAGGGTTAAAATACTGGCCGAGAACCCTGAAGCGCAGCAACAGCCGATGTATCACAATGCCTCGTTAAGCTGGGAGCAGATAACGGTGCCTGCCGGAAGCAAAAAGCGGATCCGGCTCAAGCGTTAAGAGAAGGAGGAATAGTTAAATGTTGAAATATTCAGGCATACACTGAATACAACCAAAAAAATCCAGTATGATGATAAAAGCAGTGACCCATTTGGCATACCATACATTAATCGTTTTTTTGCTGATGACTGGCACTCTTCAGCTGCACGCGCAGAATCAACCGGAGGTAAGCGTGCGCGGGGGCTTGCCCTGGTTTGCCGCAAAAGCCTTAAAGGGCGATACCCTGCGGGTGGCCTATCTGGGGGGGAGCATCACCGAACAACCGGGATGGCGGGTTTATTCGCTAAAATGGTTGCGCGAACAGTATCCTGCAACCATTTTTATTGAGATCAATGCGGCCATTGGAGGCACCGGTTCTGATTTTGGAGCATTCAGGCTGGGCAAACATGTACTTGAGTTTAAACCCGATTTGCTCTTTGTTGAATTTGCCGTGAACGACGATGGGAAACAACCTTCAGGTATTGAGCGTTCTATGGAAGGCATCGTTCGCCAGAGTAAGAACTTCAATTCGCAGATGGATATCTGTTTGATATATACCATCAAGCAGGATTTCATGGAGGTAATGGGCTTTGGGAAACAACCTGAATCCATTCGGGTGATGGAACAGGTTGCCAAACATTACAACCTGCCTTCCATTAACTTTGGTGTCGAAGTAGCCCGCCAGGTAAACCAGGGGCAACTGATCATGACCTCCAAAGAACGTAACCAGGACGGGAAACGGGTATTCAGTCCCGACGGGGTCCATCCTTATCCTGAAACCGGTCACCGGATCTACCATCAGGTCTTTGAGCGATCGTTCAGCACCATACTGGCGAACAGTACACAGGGTCCGGTTGCCGCTGCAATGCCTCCTGCCTACCGTGAAGGGAGCTATCTAAAGGTCATGCTGGTCTATCCTGCCGAACTGCCTATCCTTGAGGGATGGAACCGGACAGCCATCGCCTCTGACCCTCGTTTTAACCGTGTTAACCGGCTTATCGAACATACCTACCGGGCCGAAACGCCCTGTGCCAGTCTGGCGTTTCAATTTCGGGGGACTGCCGTTGGAGTCTGCGATTTGTTAGGGCCTGGCAGCGGACGGGTTGTCGTTGATATTGATGGCGTTGTGACCGATACCCTCCGTCGTTTTGATGCCTATTCCACCTATTGGCGGTTAAACTATTTCCTGATCGAAAACTTGGAGGATACACTTCATACGGTCAAATTCATCCCTTTGGAGCAGCCTTTCGATAAGATGACCATTCCAGGCATCGATGCAAAGAAGCTGATGAATAACCCGGATTCGGGTTCCTATAAGTGGTATCCATGCGGGATACTGGTTAATGGAACCATTACCGGGGGGGGGATGACTACCTAAAGAGAAAAAACTGGAGCCTCCCGATTTACGAAAAGCTAAGAGAATAACAATTTATTGTAGTACCGGAGGTTGTGTTGAGCCATTTAAAATTTACTTTATTATGATTAAATCAATTTTAACTCTTTTTTTTCTTTTAGCGGGTTCCCTGGGGATAAGCCTGCAAGCCGGGGAGGCCATCGTATTGCAATCGCCCGATAAAACCATTGCCATTGAGGTAACCTTATGGGAGAAAATCTACTACACGGTTTCCTATAATGGCGAGCGTGTGCTGGAAGCCTCACCCATGAGTCTGGTTCTGGAGCATGCCACTCTGGGCAGCTACCCCGAACTGATTGAATCCAATACGACGACTGTGGATCAGTATTTATACCCGGAGTGGGGCAGCCGCCAGCAGATTCACGACCACTACACCCAGCTGACCCTCGATTTTAAGGGTGATTACTCGGTGGAATTCCGGGCCTATAACCAGGGTGTTGCCTACCGTTTTGTAACCCGTCAGAAACAAAAACAGGTGATCGTCCGGCATGAAGAGGTGGCCTTTCGGTTCAATTTCGGGGTTTCAGCATGGATGTTTGATACCCAAAGTTATGAGACGAACTACATTAAAGTTCCGCTGGATGTGCAGCATATTCAAAGTTTTAATAACAACCGGAACAAGATCTATCTGCCCATGGTCCTCCAGGCTACCCCAAAGGTCAAGGTGCTGATTACTGAAGCAGGGCTCTACGATTATCCCAGTTTGTTTATCGACCGGGGTAACGACTACGAAAACTTTTTGAACGGGACCTTCGAGAAATATGCCCTTACCACTCAAACGGGCGGGTTTAGCAACTATTCGCAACTACCCGATAAACAGGCCGAATACATTGCCGTCACCAACGGAGCCCGCGAATACCCATGGCGTCTGCTGGTCATCAGCGATGATGACCGCACCTTTGCCGACTGCGACCTGGTTTACCAGCTTTCCCGGCCCAATGTATTGGCCGATACCCAATGGATTAAGCCCGGGAAGGTCGCCTGGGACTGGTGGCACGATTATGCCGTGGAAGGACAACCCTTTAAGGGAGGTGTCAATACCCAAACCTACTTGTACCACATCGACTTTGCTTCAAAATACGGTTTGGATTATATCCTGATCGACTGGTTGTGGACCGACAAATACGATCTGACCCTGTTCAACCCCGATGTTGACCTTAAAAAAATAACAGACTATGCGTCCTTAAAAAATGTAAAAGTGATGGTCTGGTGCCCGGGACATACCCTTTACCGC
>JAFGOR010000147.1 GCA_016926375.1 Bacteroidales bacterium | reverse complement strand
CTGAAGCCCGGGGCTATTGATGCTTGTGGCAATGGAAGCCTCCTGCCTACCGGCAGGTTCAAGCTGGCCGGCCTGTCGGCAGGGGCGTAAGCTTTTGAAAATTAAAAACTAAGGGTATTGTCAGATTTCTTCAGGTATAAGGTAGTACTTACAACTGAATTGGTCTCTAATCTGCTATTGATCTCTTAAATCGAATATAATTTATCCACAATCCCGTATGCTATGGATTCATCTGCATTCATCCAGTAATCACGATCAAAGTCCTTTAATATTTTCTCAACAGGCTGGCCGCAGTTTTTGGCCAGAATATCAGCGGCAATTTCTTTCGATTTGATGATCTGGCGCGCATGAATGGCAATGTCGCTTGCCTGTCCCTGCAAATAACCAATACTGGGCTGGTGGATGAGCACTTCTCCCAGCGGATAAATGTACCGTTCCCCCTTTTTTCCTGCCGAAAGCAGCAGCGAGCCCATGGAAGCGGCCAATCCCATACATACCGTAGAAACCGGAGAAGTAATCAGGTTCATGGTATCCAGGATGGAATATCCCGATGTGATCATGCCACCCGGACTGTTGATGTAGAATGTAATTTTCTTACCTGGTTCTGCAGATTCAAGATACAACAACTTGCTTACGATGTCTTCTGCTGATTCATCATCCACCTGTCCCCAAAGGAAAATTTTCCGTTGTTCCAGGAATTTTTGTTCGATGATTTTGCGGATTCCACTGTCCTTATTGGAATTGCTATTTTCGTTGCATTCAGAATGGCTCATGTAGGTATTCATAATAAAGGTTATAGTAATTGAAGCGATAAAGATAATTAAATTTAGGGTGCGAACCACAACACAGAGTTGTTGGTTCCGTACTCATTTTCCTCCCACAGCTTATTTGCCGGATCCAAAATCCATTTTCCGTCAACAATGAATTTGTATATGTACTTGCCCTGTTCAAGCCTGATTGGTAAAATCCACGCTTCTGCCACTTGCTGCATCCGGTATCCTTCTTCATTCCAGTTATTAAAGTTGCCGGTAACAATTACCTCCTTTGCATCTGCAAAACCTGTAAGCCTGAATTGATAATTCGACTTGAATGCGAAATATGAATTAATATAATCCCCTGATCCAGTGGTATAGGGATTTTCGGGATCGGGTATCCAATTACCGTCGACAATGAACTTATATTCGTAATTGCCGGGCGCCATAACATAGTCTAACGACCACCCGTCTGCTTGTTTATTCATAGGAAGTTCATTGGTGCTCCAGTTATTGAAGCTGCCCGACAAAACGACCTGCCGGGCCGAAGTATATCCGTTTAATCTGAATGTTGCTGTATCACCCAGCTCTATATAAGAATTCAGATTGCCGTCACTGTCATATCGTTTGTTCCTGTTAGCCGGATCAGTCATCCACTCACGATCTGCAATAAACTTATAAAAATGAGTTCCTTCTTTTAAATACATGGGCAGTTCCCATCCGTTTTCCGTGCTGCTCATCTCCAGTTCATTCTGGTCCCATCCGTTAAAGCTGCCTGCCAGGATTACCCTTCGTTTATCCTGATAACCTTTCAATTCAAATTTGTGGTTATAGCAGAAAAGGTAAGAGTTCTGGCCATCCCCTCGATTCTCTTTGTTGCGGTTATTAGGATCCGGCATCCAGCGGCCGTCAACAATATACTTGTAATCATATTTGCCTGCAGGTAATTTCAGGCAGACAGTCCATCCCGAATCACTTTTTTGCATGGGGGTATCGGAGGTGCTCCAGCTATTGAAGGATCCCGACAGATATACCTTCTCTGCTTTTCTGTTTCCTGGCAGGTGCAGGCAGGCAATCTCTTTTTCATAGCTAAAGATATTGCTGCCTGTAAATCTGTTTACTCCATAAGTAGCTTGAGTGGAGGTGAAAGCTGATTTTGGCCTGAATAATTCATCATCAAGCAGCAGCACATCTGACTCACCCAAAGCAAAGATTGCTGACCTGTCAATTGAACGTGAAAGCTCAATAGTAAAAGATTTCTCTGATTTTACTTGCCAATGAATGCTGTCGATCATGAATTCCGGTATTGCAGCATAAGCCTTCACGATAACCATACTGTCCAACCCGAACAGTCTGGATATTTCTTCCTTTTGCTGATCAGTCCATCTGAGATCGAGCTGATAAACTATCCTGTCACCTTTAACGCGACATATGACCGACGGATCAAGCTGACCTGATGCCTGCACCGAAAAAGTAAGGCAAACCAACATCATGATCATTTTATTCAGCCTGCTCATTTTTCTTCAGTTTGGTAGAATTGTACGGACATTTCCCTTGTTACAAAATTAAGGCGGATCATTCCTTTAATGAAAAAATCAAATCCGAGAATACCATCCAGGTGAACACTGTAAGAGCTGCCCAGTTGATCCAGATTACTCAATAAAGCTGTCATCGGATGCAACGGAATTTCTCCAATGCTGATATCATTGAGATTTCCTAAAAGTACTTCTTTTGTCTGTGTTCCGGCACCCCTCAGTAATGATGTCCTGGTTAGTGAAAAGGTTTCCATTACCGCTTTCGGCGCATCTTTGCTCAATGCGTTGGTTTCTGCAGCAGAATCCAAACAAAACCTGAGCATTTTGCCCGCTATGGTAACTTTTACAAAAACAACTCCTCCTACAACCTCTATCTCCTGCATATAGTCCGGCTGAAAGGGTGTGCTTTCTGCTGACAATCTTTGCCCCTTTTTGTCAATCGGATAAAGTTGTAAAACTTCACTTCTCAGGTCAATGATCATCTCAAAATTCCTCAGGTTATCCAGTCCCAAAAGCCCCAGAACCTTCAATCCCCTTCTGTTTTCAATATGACTAAGATCTACCATGTTTGCCGCAGAATTTTTAAAAACCAGATCGCCAATTTGTATCCGGTCAGCAGTAATCCTGCTGACTTCGGCTACCAGTCCGGTAGCGCCCCCCGATGATGGCAACCTGCTCTTTGCATAATCTCTAAAATAGGTTTTATTTAATACAAGACCCATGGCCCCCGAATCAAAAACCAGGTTTCCTGTGACACCATCAATAGTTGTCTCAATGAAAAAAAGCCTGCCCGAACGCTTCAGGGGAATAATAACAGAATCAGGTAAGGAGGTCTCATTGCCTGTTAAAGTGTTGATTAATAGTGTTGTTATCCGAATGACTGAAGAATAAGCAGCAGGACAGGCACCCTGTACATTCGATGACGGGGTAACAGAAAAGGCTATAAACGACAAAATCAAAACTGCAGCCTTGATAAAATATTTGCCGGTTGATCTTATCAAAATGGCTATTTTGCATAAAGTTATGATTTTATTTTTAAGTTATAAAAGCCTGCCGATTGAGCAGGCTTTTATAAAATTCAATAGTTTTTTGCAGCGAAATACTATTCAACATGCATGGTAGTCAACCCGCTTTCACTCAATTCCACCAGCCTGATGAACTCAGCCCGGTAACCATCTTTATCAGTTCCTTTGGAACTACGGGCCATAGCCAACACTTCATCATAGGTTATGTTGCCCTTGAATTCCGAATTGCGTAGCAGCATGCCAAAACCGGCAACAGCTGCTGAGAACCGGAAATTTTCAGAGGTTTGTGCCAGGGTCAGTGCGGTATGGGGTATGGTTTCGGTCATCAGTATGCTTTTGTCACCATCGGGCTTTTTATACCTGAATTTGATGGTGGCCAGTTCATTGGTGATCGTTGCCTTGGGCAACACTTCCGACTGTTGGTATTTCAGCTGACGGGTTTGATCACCCTTGCCGTCTGCCGGAACAATCTCATACAAAGCGGTCACCGTGTGCCCTGCCCCCAGTTCGCCGGCATCCTTCTTGTCGTTGTCAAAATCCTCTTCATTGAGCAACCGGTTTTCATAGCCTACCAGGCGGTATTCCTTTACATAGGCCGGGTTGAATTCAATTTGTATCTTCACGTCTTTGGCAATTGTATACAGCGTGCTGCTGAATTCGTTCACAAATACCTTTTTAGCTTCCATCAGGTTGTCGATGTAATTGTAATTGCCATTGCCCTTGTCGGCAATGATTTCCATCTTGTCGTCCTTGTAATTGCCCATGCCAAATCCGGTAACAGATATAAAAATGCCCTTGTTCCGGTACGTTTCAATCATCCGTTCCATTTCGGCATTGCTCGATGGCCCCACGTTGAAATCGCCGTCGGTTGCCAGGATAATGCGGTTGTTGCCTTCTTTTATAAAGTTTTCTTCCGCAACCTCATAGGCCAGCTTCAGTCCGGCTGCTCCGGCAGTTGAACCTCCGGCCTGCAGCCGTTCCAGTGCAGCATTGATTTTCTCCTTCTGGTTTCCGGGAGTAGAGGGCAATACCAATCCCGAACTGCCTGCATAAACCACCATGGCTACCCGGTCCTGCACACGCAACTGACTAACCAGCAACTTCATGGCCTTAACCAGTAACGGCAGTTTGTTGGGTGAGTTCATCGACCCCGATACATCAATCAAAAACACCAGGTTGGACGGGGGAACTTCTGCAGTTGACATTTTCTCACCCTGCAATCCAATATGTAGTAATTTGTTCTCCTTGTTCCAGGGACAGGTACCCAGTTCATAAATGATTGAGAAAGGGTGCTCACCTTGGGGTTGGGGGTAATCATAATCAAAGTAATTGATCATTTCTTCGATGCGCACGGCATCGGTTACCGGCTTCTGTCCTTCATTGATGAAGCGCCTCACGTTGCTGTAAGATGCCGCATCCACATCAATCGAAAAAGTGGACAGGGGCTCGCGCAGCGGACTTTTAAACCCGTTTTCGTGAATGGCGGAATAGCCTTCGGTGTTAAAATTCTGTGCCGGGACATTGAATGCCATGGATTTACTGCTTGCCGGAGCATAACTAATTCCCCTGATTGTGGATACGGCACCTGTAACATCACACCGCTTTTGCACTCCATACCCGACAACCACACATTCCTCAAGGCTTACCAATTCAGGTTCCATCATCACCAAAAGTGAACTGGATGATTTGATTTTTACTTCCTGTGTTTTGTAGCCGATGTAGCTAAAAACCAGGGTGGCGCCCGATTCCGGAACGTTAATTGAAAAGGCGCCATTGACATCCGTTACGGTTCCGGTTTGGGTTCCTTTTAGTAATATGTTCACACCGGGAAGTGGATTGTTGCCTTCATCGGTGACAGTTCCGGTGATAACCCGGGCCGATGTACCAGACACCATCAGGAGTGTCAAACTGATTATAAGAATTGCTTTTTTCATGGAATTGGGTTTTAAATGATACATGTTTTGTGAATAAGGTGCAACCCTGTGTGATTTTCCATAAAAGATTTTGACTTTTTTTTGCTTACACTGAAAATAATATCGACCCTGGCTCTCCTGTTTGGCCACCTCACCCCTAACCCCTCTCCTGTTCAAAACCTCACCCCTAACCCCTCTCCTGAAGGAGAGGGGAATGTGAAATACAATTATGTGCTGGTTTTAGAAATTTATTTGTAGTTTTAGT
>JAFGOR010000146.1 GCA_016926375.1 Bacteroidales bacterium | reverse complement strand
CTGTTGTTCAAAGAGAAACACCATATGTAGATTTACATAAATTTGCTGCATAAAAATTTGGTTTTGTCTTAGAATACAGGCAGGCCCGGGGCTATTGAGGCCGGGAAATGATTTTCAATATAAACCCTTTTTTATGTCGGATGCTCCTGTTTCAATTCATATTTAGTTTATTTTTGTATATCAACTAAACAAACAATGATGAATTCCGAATTGGTATCGTTAATTGATTTGTTCAACCGTATTCTGCATTTGTATTCGGTAATCGACAAGAAGCCGAAGGACTTTGGTACCGGCGATCTGCTTTATGTGAGCGAGATCCATGCCGTGTACCTGATTGGCAGCAATCCCGAGATCAACATGACACGCCTGGCGGAACTGGCCGGTGTTACCCGGGGTGCTGTTTCGCAGATGGTTAAAAGGCTGGTCAGCAAGCGCTATGTTGCCAAATTCAAGGTGATTAACAACAAGGAAGTAAATCTGAGACTGACTGACAAAGGATACATCATTTTTCAGAACTACCTCGACTTTGCCAAGGAACGGTTTGTATTTGCCGAAGAACTTTACAATACTGCTTCAAGAGCAGATATTGATCTCGTGAAGCGACTCTTTACCGTGATATACGCAAACATCAAACAAATAAACGAACAATAATTAAGTAACTAAACAAAATAATAATGAGATCTGCCTTTATAGGGTGTCTTTTACTTCTGGCAGTTACTGCACCTGCCCAGCATGTGCTGGATGCGTATGTCAAAACCGGACTTGAAAACAACCTGGCTTTGCTTCAGAAGGAATCGGGCTACAGGCAAAGCCTTGAATTACTCCGGGAGGCACGTGGACTTTTTTACCCTTCGGTTTCGCTGAATGCGCGCTATACCCGATCGGAAGGCGGCAGGGTTATTGAATTCCCGGTAGGCACCTTGCTGAATTCCGTTTATAACCAGTTGGGTATGCCGGTAGTGCTTGAGGATGAGGAGATCCGCTTCCTGAGGCCTGCCGAACATGAAACCAAAATCAGGCTGGTTCAGCCGCTGATCAATTCCGATGTGTATTACAATTCGCGCATCCGGAAAGAATTGTCGGTTGCCGAAGAAATCAGCCTGGAGCAGTATAAGCGTGAGTTGACAGCCGATATCAGAAAGGCATATTACAGTGTGGGAATGACCGGGGGCATTCTCGGCATGTTGCAGGAAACCAAACTGTTGCTGCTGGAAAACGTACGTGTAAACGAGAAACTCATTGAAAATGGTAAAACCACGCTGGATAACCTGTATCGTTCGCAAACCGAGCTGAGCAAATTTGAGCAGACTTTTCAGGAAGCATTAAAAAACCGGGAAATTGCCAAAGCCTGGTTTAACTTTCTTTTGAACCGGCCGTTATCTGACAGCGTGATTATTGAAATTCCCGATATGTCAGCCGGATTGTCGGGTAATCTAACCAACTTTGTTGAACAGGCTGTTGTTAACAGGGAAGAAGTATTGAGCCTCGAACAATACCTGCATGTTGCCGATTTGTCGGTTAGCATGAACCGAACCGCCCTGTTGCCCAACATTACAGCAGTGGCCGATTACGGTTTTCAAGGAGAGAAGTATGCATTCAACAGAAACACCGATTATTTGCAGGCTTCGCTGGTGCTGAGCTGGGACCTGTTTTCGGGTTTTCAGCAACGGGCTAAAATTAACCAGGCCCTCATGGGCAGGGAAAAACTGGAGCATCAGCTTGATGAAGTCAGGAACCAGGTTTCGTTACAGGTAATCAGGGCATTCCGCGAGCTGAAGTCGTCGGAAGCCGGCATAACGGCTGCTGAAAATCAGCTGAAAACAGCCCGCGAAGGGTTCAGGCTGGTAAAACGCCGGTATGACGAAGGTCAGGCCAGTCTGATTGAATTTATTGATGCACGGAGTACGCTGACCCAGGCTGAGGAGAACCTGATTGTAAGCCGGTATAAGTTGCTGATTGATCAGGCCGAATTTGAAAAAGTTGTAGCAGCAAACAAACAATAAAATGGTTATGGTTATGAAATTTAAAATTGCAGTGGCTGTTGTGCTGGTTTTTACTCAGACAGCTTGTCGCCGGCAGGTGGTGGAAACTAGTGCGCCTGAAATCTCAAAAGTTCGGGTGGCTGAGATTGGTATGGAGGAAATAAGTTTCCCGGTTACAGCGAGCGGTATTGTTGTTCCGGCGCGCGAGATCAGGTTGTCTTTTAAAACAGGCGGCATTATCGAGGCCCTGCATGCCGAAGAAGGAAATCGGGTGAAGCAGGGTACACTGCTGGCATCGCTGAATCTTTCTGAAATCAACGCCCAGGTGGAACAGGCTTCAAACGGATATGAAAAAGCAGTGCGCGATTATAACCGGGCCAAAAATCTGTATGCCGACAGTGTGGCCACATTGGAGCAGCTGCAAAACGCCACTACTGCCATGAACCTGGCGAAAGCCGCCTTTGATATAGCTGTTTTTAATCAGCGGCATTCCAAAATTTTTGCACCTGAAGAAGGGGTGATTCTTAAAAAGCTGGTTGAAACCAATGAGGTGGTGGCAGCCGGATACCCTGTATTTGTTTTTGGCACTACAGGAAATCAATGGAAAATTAAAGCCGGTGTGGCCGACAGGAATTACATTCGAATTACCGAAGGAGATTCAGCCCGGGTAACAGTTGATGCATACCCCGGTGAGGAATTCACAGCCGTAGTAAGCCGGTTGGGTGAGGCTGCAAATCCGCAGACCGGTACTTACGAAGTTGAATTTGATTTGATACGGGTAAAAAGGCGTTTGGCAGCAGGATTTGTGGCCAACCTGGAAATACTGCCTTCACGGGCCGACAGGTTTTACCGGGTACCCGTTGAATCGTTGGTAGAAGCACAGGGAGAAGAGGGTTATGTATACGCCATCACCGATTCGCTGATTGCCAGGAAGGTTAAAGTTAGCATTGCTGGAATTTACGGAACCCGGGTAGCTGTTTCCGATGGTTTGAAAGGAGTGAAGCGGGTGGCTACTGATGGGGCGGCTTACCTGTCCGATGGGGAAAAGGTTGAAATAGCTCAGTAGGTTGTTTATCAGTTTTATTTTGAGCAGCATCATGAATTGTAACATGTAAAAAAAGATGAAAATCACCGACATCGCCGTGAAGAACTACCAGTTTACCCTGGTACTGTTTTTGTTGCTGATTGCCCTTGGCATCTATTCGCTGATGTCGATTCCCCAGTCGGAGGATCCGGAGTTTGATGTGCCCATTGTGCCTGTTTACGCTATTTATCCGGGAGCTTCTCCGGCTGATATGGAAAAGCTGGTAGTGGATAAAATAGAAAAAAGCCTGAGTGAGCTGGATGATATTAAACGACTGGAAAGCAGCATGAAGGATGGCATAGCCTCAGTGGTTGTTGAATTTACCTCACATGTGGATCCTGAAAAAAAATTCGATGAGGTATCGCGGCAGGTGAATTCGGTGCGCGCATCCATGCCGCCGGATTTATATAGCCTGGAAGTTGTTAAGGTTTCAGCCGGCAACACCAACATCATACAGAGTGCGCTGGTATCAGAAAATGCCACTTATGCCGACCTTGAGAAACATGCCGAAGATATTGCAGACCGTATTGCAGCCATCCCGAGCATCAACAAAGCAGAAGCCATTGCCTTTCCTGAAAGAGAACTCAGGGTTTCCATTGATTTGCCCAGGCTTTCGCAGCTCAGGCTTTCTCTTAGCCAGGTGCTGGGTGCCATTCAGAGTGAAAACGCAAATATTCCGGGGGGGAGTGTCGAACTGGGACCTAAAAAATTCAATGTGAAAACCAGCGGCAACTATCAGCATCCCGATGAAGTGCGAAATACCATTGTAGGCTCAAACCAGGGCAGGTTGGTTTATCTCAAAGATGTTGCCCGGGTAGACTGGGATTATGAGGATATGCGGCATTTCGGCCGGTTCAACGGCAAGCGATCGGTATTCATCATTGCCAGTATGAAGAAGATGCAAAACATCCACCAAACACGCGACCAGATATACAAAATCTTTGATGAACAGGAAGGAAAGCTGCCCCAGGGGATTCGGCTTGAAAGGGGATTTGACCAGGCCAAAAACGTGTCGGCCAAGCTGGGCCGGTTGCAATTCGACTTTTTGTTTGCCATCCTGCTAGTTCTGTTGACCCTGTTGCCACTTGGATTACGTGCGTCCGGAATAGTCATGATTTCCATACCACTTTCCATACTCATTGGGTTGACCGGGTTGTACTTCACAGGATTCAGCATCAACCAACTCAGCATAGTGGGAGGAGTCATTGCCCTGGGTCTGCTGGTAGACGATTCCATTGTGGTTGTGGAAAACATTGCCAGGTGGATTAGGGAAGGTCACCGGCCGTTTGATGCGGCTATTCAGGCAACACGCCAGATTGGGCAGGCGGTGCTGGGATGTACGGCAACCCTCATCTTTGCGTTTCTGCCACTCATGTTTCTTCCGGGCATGGCCGGGCAGTATATGCTTGTGTTGCCTGTAACCGTTGTTTATGTTGTACTGGGGTCGCTTTTTGTGGCCCTTACCATCATCCCTTTTATTGCCAGCAAGGTGCTGCGGGATACTGCAAATCCTCATGGCAACCGGGTTTTGCAATTGCTCAACCGGGGAATCGATTTCACCTATTCGAGGGCCTTACAATGGTCGCTGGTAAATCCACTGAAAACAGTGATTATGGCGGCATGTATCTTTTTTGGATCGCTTGCCCTGATTCCGGTTGTAGGTTTCAGCCTTTTTCCGAAAGCCGGCATGAAACAGTTCCTGATTACGGTGGAAACGCCTAAAGGCAGCACACTTTGGGAAACCGATAAGGCCGTCAGGTTTGTGGAATCGGTGGTAAAAAGCAAACCGGACATTGTTTACTATATGTCGAATATTGGTAAGGGTAACCCAACCATCTATTACAATACCTTTCAGAAAAGTGAGCAAAACAACCTTGGGGAATTGCTGTGCGAACTAACGCCTAAAACGCAACCCGAGATAACTGCCTATTTGGATGAGCTCCGCGATACACTGGGAACTTATGTAAACGCCAAAATTTACGTGTACGAATTTGAAAATGGTTCGCCGGTAGATGCGCCCGTTGCCATGCGGGTGGTGGGAGATGATCTGGATACGTTGCAGGTACTTGCCGGTAAGATAGAAAGCATCATCAAATCAACAGCAGGAACGGTATATGTGAAGAACCCGATAAGGCAGTCGCTTACCGATATCAAGATTGATGTCAACAACGCCAAGGCTGGCATATTTGGTGTTCCGGCTGTTGAAATCGACCGCACCATAAGGCTTGCCCTGGCAGGCATCAGCGCCGGAAAGTTCAGGGAAAGTGATGGCACTGAATACGCTATCAATGTGCGGCTTCCCAAAGAAAGGTTCAATTCCCTGGAAAAACTCGACCAGATTTATGTTTCGTCGCTCAGCGGTGCCCAGATCCCCTTATCACAGCTTTCTTCAGTGAAATTTGAATCTTCCCCCACGCTGATCGAACATTACAACAAGGAACGTTGTGTCACCCTGTCTTCCTTTATTGAAACAGGTTATAATACCGATAAGGTGACCAAGGAGATCTTAGGCAGAATCGGGATGATCGCACTCCCCCCGGGGTGCAAGGTGATACCAACCGGTGAGATCGAGAGCCGCCAGGAGAGTTTTGCCGGTATTGGCTCGGCCATACTGGTAGCTATATTTGGTATTTTTGCCATTCTCATCCTGGAGTTCAGAACGTTCAAAGGAACGCTCATTGTGCTGTCGGTGATACCGCTGGGTGTGGTGGGCGGAATTCTTATGCTTTTTGCCACCGGTTACACACTGTCGTTTGCAGCCGCAGTAGGTTTTGTAGCACTTATTGGAATAGAAATCAAAAATTCGATTTTGCTGGTAGATTTTACCAACCAGTTGCGGCAAGGCGGAACACCCCTCAACGAGGCCATTATCAAAGCAGGGGAGATTCGGTTCCTGCCGGTTCTGCTGACTACCCTGACGGCCATTGGCGGATTGCTGCCGATAGCATTGAGCAAATCAGGCATTTATTCACCGTTGGCGTGGGTGATCATTGGCGGACTCATTACCTCCACGTTGCTGGCCAGGTTGGTAACACCGGTGATGTACAAACTGATACCCCCGAAGATGGATTGAGTATAGCCGTCAAGTTAAGGAGATCAATTAAGCACGGAGTGCCTGCCGGGCGGCAGACAGGCTTGAACCTGCCGGTAGGCAGGACGGCGGTAATTGAAAAATACAATCATCCTGCCTCATCTTTTGCCTACAACTCTGTTATCCACAGGCTTCCATTGCCACAAGCCTCAATAGCCCCGGGCTTCAGCCCGGGGATCAGGGAAAACATAACCCACTATATTATTCCGCTGCATGCACAGCCGTGCCAGTGGCAG
>JAFGOR010000145.1 GCA_016926375.1 Bacteroidales bacterium | reverse complement strand
GTTTTGGGATATTATTCGATGGTGCAGCGTATTCTGATCACTCCCTTCAGTTTTATTTCATTGTCGTTTACACAGGTGTTTTTTGAAAAAATGTCGGATGTATATAACAACAGCCGCCATGAATTTAATAAATACCTGGCCAAGGCTCAAAACAGGCTGATTGTTTATTTTTTCTTTCCGTTCTTTGCCCTGGTTTTTCTGTCGAAATACTTTGTGCCCTTTATCTTTGGAAGTGAATGGACAATGATGTACAAATATATCCTGGTGCTTTCTCCCATGATATTTTTTAATTTGACCACATCACCCTATACCTATATTTTTAAGATTCTGAATAAGCAGGAAGTCGCGCTTATGCTAAACGTGTTGAGAATGTTTGTATTGATTTTCGCTGTAATTGCCGGCAACTGGTGGTCTGCCGATCCGATTTTCGTTTTCACCCTGTTCTCACTGGCTTCCATTATAATAACCGCGCTATCCATTTACATTTGTTCGCGATTTCTTAACACAGGATTCTCTGCGATTTTCAGACTCCAGCTGGTTTCACTGTTTTTGTTGAATCCCGGATTTTATTATTTGCTTAAATTTAACCTGTTTTAACCGGAGTATGAATAAATCTGAACTCAGAAAAGTAATAAAGAAGGCTCAAATAACCGACAAGTATTCGGCAATCAGGAATATGTGCCGCAATTGTGAAGTGCTTGATGTAGGTTGTGTGGGGCAGGATGCAAATTTTCAGACCGGGAAATGGCTGCATAACGAAATTAAAGCTGTTGCCAAAAAGGTCACCGGCGTGGATATTGACAGCGAAAAAATGGAGCGTCTTAAAAAAGAAGGATATCACCTCTTGCACGTTTCGGAACTGGATGAAAACCCGGAATTCTTTGATATTATTGTTATGGCCGATGTGATAGAGCATGTGAGTGATCCGGTCGGATTCCTGAAATCTTACTCGCGTTTTCTGAAGCCGACAGGCAAAATGATCATTTCGACACCCAACGCGAACCGGGCTGTCAATTTTTTTTCCATTCTTCTGTACAACAACTACAGCGTGAATGATGAACATACCTGCTGGTTTTGCCCGTTAACACTGGCCGAAGTTATTCAGAGAGCGGAACTTAAACCGGAGGAGTTCTACTGGCTCAAAAAGTATTACGACTTAAAGGGGTTGAACCTGTTGACTCAGATACTGACATGGAAATCTGAATTGTTGGCTCGTTGGAGAAAGAACTTCAGTCAGAATTTCATGATGATTGTTGCCAAATGAAAGCAGGAATTTTTACACCTTATTCACTGGATCCGATTCATCCCCGCACGGAGATGTACTTGTCTTTCTTTAAAGAAGCAGGAATTGAGGCTTCTATTGAAAACAGCAACAACAAACCGGCCGGATTTCTTTCACTTCTTTCAAAGGCATTCTTGAATATATTTGACTTTCAGGCAGTGCATTTGTTGTCGCTTGCAGTAAAAAAATATGACTGCATACTAATTCAGGATTTAAGATACCTGCCATTAGCGGTAGCTGGCCGACGCCAGGGAAAGTTGACCGTTTATGAAACCCTGGATAACAGTGTGTTTATCAGAGTTCATAACCAGAAACGGAATGTTTTTTACCCGGTGATTAAATTGCTTACTCCGATCTTTTGTATGGCAGAACGATGCGTGGCCCGCTTTTTCACAGATCATGTCATTGTGAATTCAGCGGCATTGGTCAGGCATTTCCGGAACCGGGCACACCTGGTATACTATGCCTCACCTTTTGAGTCAGCCGGCATTGTTAATAATTATGGCAAAAAACCGGTTTTGCTATACCTGGGAGCAGTTTCTGCCGATAAGGGTATTCATGAGGTTCTTTCGCTTACCGGTGCTTATGGGATCAGAACTTTTATTTTCGGTGATTGCCAGGACAGGCATATAGCTGCGTTGTTGGAGGGCAATCAACTAATCACATGGAAGAAAAAAATGAATTCGGAAATGCTGAAGCAAGAGCTCAGGAACATTACCGAAGAATTCTTTCTGATTGGTTTAAGCCTGATCAAACCGGTTCATTATTCCTATGCCACACAGGAGGCCAATAAGGAAATTGATTATATGTCGATGGGAATTCCATTCATTGGTAACCACAGGTTGACCACAAAAGAGAAAATTGTTGCCGGATGCGGGGTTTTTGTTGATGATCCTGCTGCAATATCAAATTTGATCAACAATCCCGATGACAGGAAAAAGAAATCATCAGACTGTCGCGATTACTATAACAGGCATTACTCAGTAGAACAATTTAAAGTAAAATTGAAATCAATATTTTCAGCCGTCGGAAATGGATAACAAAACCATTTTAGATATTTACCTCAAAAGGAAGGCTTTTCAAAGTTTTGAGATTGATGATCGCGATATCGTGCTTCAGTATATGTTGAAGTATATACCCCGGGAACATGATGCTCCAATCCTCGATGCAGGGTGCGGAAATGGCAGGTATGCGCTGAAATTATGCCGCCTGAATTATACCGGCATTTCGGCAGTTGATTTGTTCGAATCCATACCGGTTAAGGATGTGCAGTATTTCAGGGCCGGAATTGAAAATTTGCCTTTTGAAGATAATTCGTTCCGGTTTATTTATGCCATTTCGGTAATATATTATCCAACAGATACAGAAGGAGCTGTTAAGGAGTTTTCGCGTGTGCTGAAGCCCGGGGGAGTTGTTTTAATAACTGCACATACAAAGTATTCGCTTTTTACACTAAGGAGAATCATGCTGAGATTCCTGGGTAATAAAAAGGTGAAGCATTTGAACGGGGTCCGGTTTAAAACTGCATCGGAGTACTGCAGCCTCCTTAGGAACAATGGTTTCAACATCCGGCTGGTTGATGGATACAATATGTCTTTTATACTATTGCCAACCTACAATTACATCAGGGCAGTTTTTTCCAAATACTTTCATTTACATCTGCCGGCAATACACGGGCATATCACTCAAAACAGCTTTATGGCCCGTTTGAAATCCATTTTTGCCTACCACATGATCATTGTGGCAGAAAAAACGCAATAAAGACCATTTATTATGTGTAATCCCTGATGATTCCGGCTATCAGGGAAGCAGCATCTCCCTTGCCATAAAATGCATGCCTGTTGTCGAAAGTTTTGTTCAGCAGCGATCGGCATAATGCAGTAATCGCATCTGTGTTTATCGAAGTAAGGTAATTGTAATTGTTCTGCACCAGCTCAACCCATTCCGTTTCTTCGCGAAGTGTCAGACAGAACTTGTTAAAGAAATAAGCTTCTTTTTGAACTCCGCCACTGTCGGTAGCCACAAAGGCACAATTCTTCAACATTTCCAGCATGTCGAAATAGCCTACCGGATCAATGGGCTCAAAGCCGGGAATGATATTGTGCTGTTTCAGAATCTTCCTGGTTCTCGGGTGCAACGGGAGGATAACCCTTATTTGTTTGTTGATTTCATTCAATGCAGCCACAATCTGTTTCAGGTTTTCCAGGTTGTCGGTATTCTCCTGGCGGTGAACCGTGCACAGGATGAAATCGCCCGGTTTTATCTGAAGGCGGCTGATGATGTCGGAACGGCCTGCTGATCTTTCGGAATAATAAAGGGCCGCATCATACATCACATCGCCCACCTGGTGAATCCGGCATTTGAAATTGCCGAATCCTTCTTTATTCAGGTTTTGAACCGCATGGTCGGTAGGGCAGAACAGGAGGTCCGAGATCCTGTCGGTAAGGATCCGGTTGATTTCTTCGGGCATCTTCATATTGAATGACCGCAATCCGGCTTCCACATGAATTACCCTGATATCCAGTTTCTTTGCTGCCAGCGCACCGGCAATAGTTGAATTGGTATCGCCATAAACCATCAGGAAATCGGGTTTC
>JAFGOR010000144.1 GCA_016926375.1 Bacteroidales bacterium | reverse complement strand
GATAGGTGCTTTTCCATCAATAGCCCCGGCATTCATGCCGGGGTATTTTAAAGGTGATTCTCTCTTTTTTTTGGGGTTTTAACCCCATATGTAACCCCGCGGAGGGTATATTGATTCCCAAATCCTCAATTTTTAATTTTCACACAGCCTCTGAAACCTGGGGCTATTGATACTTCCGGCACGCAATACCACGGAAAAAACCTGCAGGCAGGCAGGCAGGTCTGCGAGAAATTCTTAGCAAGAAATTATGCTCACTCATCCGAAATCTCAATCAGCCATTGCCGGTAGAACGAAAACATCTTCGATTTGGAAAGAAAGCCGATGTATTCTCCATTGTTAATCACCGGCAGGTTCCATGCTTCATTTTCTTCGAATTTCTTCATCACGTGCTCCATAGACTCTCCCGGCGACAGGTGTGCCGGTGGTGGCTGCATGAGGTCCCTTACAAATACGCTGTTGTACATTTCCGTATTGAAAATGATATGCCGGATGCTGTCGAGCAACACCACGCCCACCAGCATATTGCGTCCTGTAACCACCGGGAAAAGATTGCGCCGTGAGCTGGAAATAGCTTTCACCAACTTAGCCAGTGAGTCCTCGGGAGAAACAGTGATAAAATCCTTTTCAATGATTTTGTCCATCTCCAGCAGGGTAAGCACGGCCTTATCCTTGTTATGTGTAATCAGCTCACCTCTTTTGGCCAAACGATGGGTGTAAATCGAATGTGGTTCAAAGTAATTGTTGGTAATAAAGGCAATGGTGGAAGTAATCATCAGTGGAATAAACAACACGTACCCACCGGTGATTTCAGCAATCAAAAATATGGCAAACAAAGGGGCATGCATAACACCGGCCATCAGTCCGGCCATACCTGCCAGGATAAAATTTTTCTCCGGTACCTGGGCAAAGTTCAGCTGGTTTACCATCCGGGCAGCCAGGTATCCGGTAAAACCACCCATAAACATGGTGGGTGCAAATATGCCCCCTACCCCTCCGGCACCTGTGGTTGCCGTCATGGCCAGTGGTTTCAGCAACAACACGAGCACCATGAATACCAGGAAAAACACCATGTTGTCCATTTTTCCAAAAAACAGGCTTCCCCGGGCAATTTCCTCAGCCTTATCCTGGAAGAAGAGATTCAGTATATCATATCCTTCACCATAAAACACAGGAAACAGGAGAATGAGGGCGCCAAGCAATACACCACCGGCAACAAGCCGAACCCTTTGCTTTTTGAAGGAAGCAAACCACGATTCAATGCGCATGGTGGCTTTGGTAAAGTACAGTGAAACAAGTCCGCATAGTATCCCCAATGCGATATACCAGGGAATATTATGAAAAGTAAAGTTACCCTGAAGCGGGTAATGAAGCGAGGCACCGGGATCAAGAAACAGGTAAGAAACAGAAGCTCCGGTAACTGCAGATATTAATAAAGGAACAATAGACCATACGCTGATATCGAGCATGAGGACTTCAAGGGCAAAAATTACCCCGGCTACAGGGGCTTTGAAAATACCTGCAATGGCGCCTGCAGCTCCGCAACCAATAAGTGTGGCAATCGACTTGTAATTCATTCCAAACAACCTGCCCAGGTTTGAACCCATAGATGAACCCGTAACCACAATGGGTGATTCAAGTCCCACCGAACCCCCAAAACCAATGGTAAGCGTGGAAGCAATAATTGAGGAATAGCTGTTGTGCGGTTTCATGTAGCCGCCTTTTTTGGAAAGGGAGTAAAGTACCTTGGTAATGCCGTGACCCATTTCATCCTTAACAAAAAAACGAACATAAAGAATGGTCAGCAGGATGCCGAGCATGGGAAATGCCAGGTAGAGGAAGTTAACCTGAAACAACTGACCTTTTTCCAGCACAAACTGGTGGGTGAAATGAACGGCGTTTTTAAGCACAACCGCAGCCAGGCCGCTGATTAACCCAACAAACAGGCTCAGTACATAGAGTTGTTGCCGGTGATTCAGCCTGACAGTAAGCCAGCCTATAAAGCGCATATATTGATTCTGAATTCCCATTTCTGTTTTTGCGTCTTGGATGTCCGGCATGTTTAACCTGCCATAGTCCCGGCGGTGAAATTATAATTAAACAGCATATGATGCAAATGCTATACAATTAATTCATCATGATGGTCTGCAGGTTAAAAATACGTTATCCCATTCAGAAACATACTGTTTTATTCCTATAAAACCCTAAAAATTCATAGATTTGAATTGACACAAAATCTCTACAACATGTATACCAATAAAATATCCAGACTGATTCTCTTAACCGGCTTGATAGCCTTGTTTTCATCGACTGGTGCCATCGGACAAACTACGTATCAATATCCTTTCCTGAACCCGCAACTCCCTGTTGAGGAAAGGGTATACGACCTGGTTTCACGGATGACCTTACAGGAAAAAGTAACCCAGTTTTTCAACCACAGTGAAGCCATTCCGCGTTTTGGGGTGCCTGCTTACGACTGGTGGAACGAATGCCTGCATGGTGTTGCCAGGGCCGGAAAGGCTACTGTATTTCCCCAGGCCATCGGACTGGCAGCAACCTTCGATGAGCCCCTCATGTTCAGGGTAGCCACGGCAATTTCCGATGAAGCCCGGGCCAAACACCATTATTTTCTTAAGAATGATGTTCGGAGCATTTATACCGGACTCACATTCTGGTCGCCAAACATCAATATCTTCAGAGATCCCCGCTGGGGAAGAGGACAGGAAACCTACGGTGAAGATCCCTTTCTTACAGGCCGCATGGCAGTTCAATTTATCAACGGATTGCAGGGCGATGATCCGAAATACCTGAAAACAGTTGCCACGGCCAAACACTATGCCGTGCACAGCGGACCTGAATACACAAGGCATGTCGACAATTTTTATGTAAACGACCGCGACCTTTACGAAACCTACCTCCCCGCATTTGAAGCTTCGGTGAAGGATGCCCATGTGCAATCGGTTATGTGCGCCTACCACCGTTTCCGCGACAAACCCTGCTGCGGCTCGGATCTTTTGCTGGGCAATATCCTGAGAAATGAATATGGCTTTGACGGCTACGTGGTTTCCGATTGCGGTGCCATATCTGATTTTTACAACAAAAATACACACCATGTGGTGAATACGCCTTCAAAGGCCTGGGGTTGGTCAGTTGCCTCGGGAACCGACCTGAATTGTGAAACTCCCGAAACCTTCCTGGTAAGCAATCTCGACTCTGCCATTCAGGCCGGTATTCTCAATGAAAAAGACCTGAATACGTCACTTACCCGCCTGTTTAAAGCCAGGTTCCAGCTGGGCATGTTTGATCCCGAACACCTGGTTCCCTATTCCAAAATACCCATGTCGGTTGTGGGTTCAAAAGAGCATCTCGAACTGGCGCGGGTATCAGCCGAAAAATCTCTGGTACTGCTTAAAAACAACGGCATCCTGCCCCTCAAAAGCGTGAAAAAAATTGCGCTGATTGGTCCCAATGCCGACAATTTTGACATCCTGATCGCCAATTACAACGGAGAGCCCATTGTCCCCATTACACCGCTTGCCGGACTGCGCAAAAAACTGGGCGCATCCAACGTGATTTATACCCCCGGATGTGCCATTGCTGAAGGAATCTATACCCATTACCAACCGGTCGGCTATGAAAACCTGTATCATTTGGATAACGGCAAACTGAAAAAAGGTCTGAAAGCAACCTATTATGGAGCTCCTGATTTTAAGGGTGACCCCAAATTGGCGCGGGTTGACAGCATGATCAATTTTTACTGGTACAAATCGCCTGTCGACCAGAAGCTGGAAGTCCAGTTTTCAGCAAAATGGTCGGGCATCCTGATACCCCGTGCTTCAGGCACCTACCGGTTCGGAGGAAATGTGCGTGTAGTCATTAACGGACAACCCGTTACTGAACAAGGCATAAAACTTCAAAAAGGCCAGCAATATCCGCTTGAAGCTTCCTATACCACCGTGCCTTTCTGGTGGAACAGCTCTATTGAGCCTTCGGCAAAAATGACCTGGGTGGATGTATCGCGCGATTACACCAAAGAAGCCATTACTGCTGCCAATAAAGCCGACGTAATCATCTTCTGCGGAGGTATTTCTGCCAGCCTGGAAGGCGAAGAAATGCCCCTTGAAATTGACGGTTTTTCGCATGGCGACCGCACCCACATCGATCTGCCGAAAGTCCAGGAAAACCTTCTGAAGGAATTGCATAAAACCGGCAAACCAATTGTTTATGTCAATTTCAGCGGCAGTGCCGTGGCGCTCAACTGGGAAAATGAAAAACTTCCCGCAGTTATTCAGGCTTTTTATCCGGGCGAGGCAACCGGAACAGCTCTTGCCCGACTTCTTTTTGGCGAATTCAATCCTTCGGGCCGCCTGCCGGTAACCTTCTACAAATCGGTAAATGACTTGCCCGATTTCAAGGATTACCGCATGAAAGACAGAACCTACAGGTATTTTAAAGGGGAACCTTTGTGGGAATTCGGTTACGGATTAAGCTATACATCATTTGCATACAAAAACCTGCAAATTCCTGAATCAGTAACTGCAGGAAATGAAGTGAAAATTTCGGTTGACGTCACCAATACCGGCAAAATGGACGGAGAAGAAGTGGTGCAGGTTTATGTAACCGACAAAGACGCTTCCGTCCCTGTTCCGGTTCGTTCATTGGCCGGATTCAAAAGGGTGATGCTGAAAGCAGGAGAAACCAAAAAGGTGGAAATTGTATTGAAACCTGAAAGCTTCTCATTAATTGATCAGAACTACAGCAGGATCATTGAACCCGGAAAATTTGTTGTTTCTGCAGGCGGACAGCAGCCCGGTGAAAAATCGCTTGCTGCCGGACGCACCGTTCAAAAGGAAATTGAACTAAAAAACAGCGCCAAAATTCAATAATCCATTTATTATCCTGCACATGAAACACCTGCGGCTTTAGAGTATGCTGACTCCCTTAAACAGCTTATTCAAGCCGCAGGTTATATACCCCGCTGCTTATGAATTTTGAAGGCAGTGAGGCGCCTGTAATTTCAACATTTTCATTATTACTCTGTCCGGTGTTTATCTTTACCTTGTTGAAATAATACTTTTCTTTGGTTTCTCTTTCCAGGCAAAGCACATACCTATCCTCCCCTGATTTCAGCACCGCTTCAACCGGAACAGAAAGAGCGTAAACAGAATCCACAACAATCCGCCCCTCTGCATATTGATTGTTAACAGGATTTACCACATGGAGATCCTCAATTTTTGCCATGCATTCAATGGCTTTGGATTCACTGTTGATTGATTTGCCAACAGTAAGCAACCGGGCATGAAAGCTCTTGTTTTTATCACCTGCAAAGTTAAAAATCACCTGATGGTTGCTTTTCAGCCGGTGAATATCCTTTTCAAAAACTGAAAGTTTCAGCTGGAACCGGCTGACATTAACCACCTCAGCAATGATGCGCTGTTGCTCAATGTATTGCCCCAGCGTAGCATTTATTTTTGCCACATAACCACCAATCGGAGAAGTAACCTGATAGGAATAGCTGAAGTTTCCTTCCTCAATCTTCTTCGCATCCAATCCAAGCTGTTCCAGTTTAATTTTCAATGCAGTGTTCCGGGCCTTTTCAGATTTATATAAACTTTCGGCTTGGATCAACTCCTTTTGTGAACCAATGTGATCATTGAATAAATCTCGCAACCGTTGGTACTCGCTTGACAATTGCAGCAGACTGGCTGACGACTCAGCATAGTCGCGCTGCATGTCGATCATGTCATTCCCTCCAATTTCCATCATGGGCTGGCCCTTGGCAATGTATTGACCTGTGTTGCAGAGAATTCTATTTACAATGCCGGGAACCGACAGACTGATTTCAGCACTGGCATTGAGAGCAGGGGTTACCATTCCTGTGAAATCAACATATTCATAGAAAACAACTCTTTTAGGTGTATCCAGTGTCATCTTCTCTGAATCAAACTGTGATCTGGTGATCTCAATCAAATCAGTAACCTGTTCCTGTTGTTCATTTTTACTCCGGCATGACAACAACATACTGCCAGATAAGATGATCATCAACCATATCGAAACTCTCATAGAAATAGCTTTTATTTTGTAAAATATCTTAAGGTTGCATTGGAAATATTATATCGCAACAGGTTTTCAAGGTAATCCAGGTGAATCTGATACGCATTCTCATAACTGTTCACAAACCTGTAGAAATCAATTTCACCTGACTGAAAGCTTTTCAATGAAGTTCTTAATATTTCATCAAACAAGGGTTTACCTGTTTCGTTATAATAGTTCAGGAATTCCAGGTATTTTGCCTGTTCTTTGGCAAGTTCGGCCTGTCTGTTGCGCAAATTGTTGATTTCATTTTCTGACAACAGCCGTTGTGCCTCAGATGCAATTTTTGCAGCATTGACTTTTGCAGCCTGACTTCTAAAAATCAGCGGAATTGATCCGCCAATTTCAAAGCCATGATAATACTTTGCATTGTCGTACTTATTTGTCCCCAGGAAATAGTTCACCGAAAAATCCGGCAGCATGCTGCGTCTTTCAACCCGGATTAACGCTTCGGAATAGCCATTCATCAGATCAAGCAGCTGAAATTCGGGGGAAGAATCATTGACGGTCCGGTATTCAGGCATCATCGTAAGTTGCTCCGGAATTTCCAGATCTGCGTCCTGGTTCAATAATGTTTTCAGCTTTTTATAAACCACTTCGGCATCGTACCCGGCAGAACTTTTTTGCAGGGCAATCTGATTTTTCTTTGCCTTGACGTTCAAAACCTCAAGATTGCTGATGTCGCCGGAGGAAAACCTCCGCTCAGCCCCGGCGAGCAATTCGGCATATAAACTGTCTAACTTATTGTAGATTCTATTTTTTGCACCTAAATACTGATATTCAAACCAGGCAATTGAAACGTCCTTACTGAGTTGATTCATTCTGATTCCCAGTTCGGTTTCAGCCATTTTCATTTCAATTTGCCGGGTTTTGCTTTCAGCAGCATACTGTGCCGGGAGATTAAAGTTCTGTTCAATACCCCAAACACTTAGCGGATGACCATTTTCGGCTATATTGTTCTGATCGGTTCCATAGCTTATCCTGGTTTTATCAAAAGTCAATGCTGTTGCTTTCAGCACTTTGCTTTGCTCAACCTTCAGTTTATAGGCTTCAATTTCTTTGTTGTTCCTGATGGCAATTTCAATAGCCTGATCAAGATTCACCGGATTGTGCTGCCCAAATGATGAAAATGCGGGAATAATCAGCAGCAGCATGATTGCCGTTCCCTTTTTACGGATAACCCTGAACGGAAAGAATTTGAATCCTGTCACATTGTAGAATATTTCAAACAGCAAGGGCAGTGCCACCATAGTCAGCATAGTTGAGGTGATTAATCCCCCAATAACAACAGTAGCCAGTGGCCTTTGCACTTCAGCGCCGGCACCTGTGGAAATTGCCATCGGCAGAAAACCCATGGCTGCCGCTCCGGCGGTGAGCATTACCGGTCGAAGCCGGTTTCGGGTGCCCTGAAGAATCAGCTCACGCATATCGGTTATTCCCTGATTTTGTAATTCCTTCAGATGCTCAATTAAAACAATTCCATTTAAAACGGCTATCCCAAAAAGGGCAATGAATCCTACGCCCGCTGAAACACTGAAAGGCATACCCCGGATCCATAAGAGCAATACCCCGCCAACAACCGACAGCGGGATTGCCGTATATATCATAATGGCATCCTTGAAAGATTCAAATGCAAAATGGAGAAAGATGAAAATGAGCAACATGGCCACAGGCACTGCCAACATTAAGCGGTTTGTTGCATTTTGCAGATTTTCAAACTGACCCCCGTATTCAATATAGGTTCCGGGGGCAAGCCTGATGTTGGTTTTAATCAATCGTTGAATGTCTTCAACTACCGATTGCAAATCCCTGTTGCGCACATTCACACTTACCACCACCCGCCTGTGTGTATTTTCCCTGGAGATTTTCGCGGGCCCTTCTGCATACTGAATATCGGCGAGTTCTCTTAAAGGAACCTGAAATCCTCCCGATACAGGCACCTGCAACTGCCGGATATCCTCAATATCTTTTCGGTTTTGGTTTTTATAACGCATCACCACATCAAAACGTTTTTCACCCTCAAAAACAGAACCCGCTATTTCACCTCCAAAAGCAGCTGAAAGATACGAATTCAGGGTACTGATATCCACTCCATAGTTGGTGATATTGCTCCGGTTATAGCTCACTTTTATCTGCGGCAGACCCGATGTTTTTTCCAGAATGACATCCTCGGCACCCGGAACAGCAGTTATCAGGTTCCTGACTTCTGCTGCTTTCTTATCAATATAATCCAGGTCCTCTCCGAATATTTTTATAGCTATGTCCGATCTGACCCCTGTGATCAACTCATTAAAGCGCATCTCAATGGGCTGTGTAAATTCGTATTCAATGCCGGGTATTACAGTAAGTGCTTCTTTAAACCTATCGGCCAGTTCTTCCTTGCTGTTGGTCACCTTCCATTCTTTGCGGGGGTGCAATTTGATAATCATGTCAATCTCTTCCATCGACATCGGATCGGTTGGCACCTCGGCTGCACCAATCCTCGATACAATTTGCAGCACCTCATCGGGAAAGCCCTTGATCAGGATATTTTCCATTTGAGTAGTCATTTCAATGGTCCTTGTTAAGGAGGTCCCTGTTTTCAGCACGGGTTGTATCACAAAATCACCCTCATCGAGCGTGGGAACAAATTCACCGCCCATTCGCGAAAACAAAAAACCCGTTAATACCAGAGAAAGCAAAGCAACTCCCAGCACAATCCGCTTGTGTGCGCACGACCATTTAATTACCGGTAAGTATGATTTATAGGCAAAATCCATGATCCGGTCGGCAATGTTTCTGCCATGCTTCTTCTCGGGTTTCAGAAAGAGTGAAGAGGCAACGGGCAGCCAGGTCAGTCCCATAAACATGGCCCCTATAATTGCAAAAGAAAAGGCCAGCGCCATAGGCCGGAACATTTTCCCCTCCACACCGCTTAATGAAAGGATGGGAATAAACACAATCAAAATTATTACCTGCCCAAAAACGGCAGATTTCATCATTTTTGAAGCACCTTCAAATGAAATCCGGTCGAGCAGCGTTTGTCGCTCATCATTGGTTTTCCCGTCTATATCCTTTTTCAGAACGGTCATCCGCAAAGCAATAAACTCAACAATAATCACGGCTCCGTCAATGATGATACCAAAATCCAATGCACCCAGGCTCATCAGGTTGGCATCTATACCAAAGATATACATCATGGATATGGTAAAGAGCAACGCCAGTGGAATCATGGAGGTAATCACCAGAGCTGACCGGATATTTCCCAGAAGCAGGAAAACCGTAATCATCACAATTAATGCACCCAGTATCAGATTTTCAATAACGGTAAAAGAGGTTTCCGAAATGAGTTCACTCCGTTCCAGTATCGGATTGATGAAGACTCCTTCGGGCAGATTCTCCTGAATTTCTGCAACCCGCTGCTTCACTTCATTGATCACTTCTTTGGAATTGGCATTTTTAAGCATCATGATCTGACCCAGCACCGTTTCTCCCTTGCCGTTTGCAGTGATGGCACCAAACCGGTTGGCATATCCGAATTGAACCGTGGCCACATCATTAATAAGAACAGGAGTTCCGTTGTCGTTTTTAACAACTGTCTTTTCAATATCTTCAAGTGATCTGACCTGACCGTCACCCCGGATGAAGTAGCTCTGATTCGTTTTCTCGATGTAAGCTCCTCCCGATATGCTGTTATTTGCCTCCAGGGCCTGATATACGTCCATTAATGTGATATTCAGACTCCTCAGACTGGCAGGATCAACTGCAATTTCATATTGTTTCAGAAAGCCTCCCCAACTGTTTATTTCAACTACTCCGTTTATCCCCGACAGCCTCCTTTTAATAATCCAGTCCTGAATGGTTCTCAGTTCCATGGGTGAATACCTGTCCTCAAACCCGGGTTTTACATCTACTATATACTGGTAAATTTCACCGAGTCCTGTGGAAATCGGTCCCATTTCAGGGGTTCCGTATCCTTCAGGGATATTCGCTGATGCACTCTTTATTTTTTCTGCTATGAGCTGCCGGGGCAGATAAGTACCCATTCTTTCACTGAAAACAATGGTTACGAGCGATATGCCAAACTTGCTTATAGAGCGTATTTCCTGAACACCCGGCAGGTTGGCCATTTCCATCTCCACTGGCGCCGTAATAAACTGTTCTATTTCCTGGGTGGAAAGATTGGTTGAAGTGGTAATCACCTGTACCTGGTTGTTGGTGATATCGGGAACTGCACCAACGGGTATGTTTAAAACCGCAAATATGCCAAATGAAGCAATGGTTATTGTAAACAGAATAACGATGAACTTATTCCTGATGCTAAAGTCGATTATTCTTTCCAGCATATTGAAGGATCTTTGTTATCAAATTTAAATAATTAAATTTTAAGATTTGTCTGATTCATTGAACCTTTTTATCCAATGAATGGTTTATTGATCAGCTTTAAAGGAACCAGGAATTGAACAAGCCAATAATTAAAAGCTACCCCGTTACCGGCATGAGTTGTGCCTCGTGTGCACTGAATGTGGAACGGATGCTGAAGAAGCAGCCCGGCATACGCAATGCCTCGGTGAATTATGCAAATGCCTCGGCGCAGGTTGAAATGATGCCCGGGGATATCAACCTGGATAACCTGCAACAGGCCATCCGGGCTATTGGCTACGACATACTGATCAACGATAAAGACGAAGGAAAAGGGGAAGCAGAGCAACAATCGCGATACAGTAAACTGAAGACCAATATGGCCGGCTCGCTGATTCTCGCAATTCCGGTGATGATCTTATCCATGTTTTACATGGATCACCATGCTGCACATGGAGGAATTTCACCTGTTAACCTGTTACTGGCCGGACTCACCCTTCCGGTGTTGGCCTGGTTTGGCCGGAATTTCTTCATCAGCGCATTCAAACTGGCCCGGCACAGGCAGGCCAACATGGACACACTGGTAGCGCTGAGTACAGGCATTGCTTTTATATTCAGCCTTTTCAACACCTTTTTTCCGCAGTTCTGGCTTTCGCGAGGAATACAACCACATGTATATTATGAAGCCTCAGCGGTGATCATTGCCTTTATCCTCATCGGCAAGGTGCTGGAAGAAGGCGCCAAGGTAAAAACCTCATCGGCCATAAAAAAGCTGATGGGACTGCAGCCCGATATGGCCACCCTCATAGATGATTCGGGCCGCGAAGTGCAAATGCCCATCGCACGCATTATGATAAATGACCAGGTGCGGGTGAAGCCGGGCGAAAAAATGCCGGTAGACGGAATTGTAGCATCGGGTGCGCTGACCCTGGATGAAAGCAGCATCACAGGTGAATCCATGCCGGCCGAAAAACAGGCTGGTGATACTGTGTTTGCCGGAACACTATGTGTCAACGGCAGTGCCATGATCCGGGCCGGCCGGGTTGGTTCCGAAACCGTACTGGCCGGAATTATCACTATGGTGCAAAAAGCCCAGGGTACAAAGGCTCCCGTTCAGAAAACGGTAGACCGCATTGCAGGAATATTCGTACCGGTAGTGCTGGGAATTTCCATATTAAGCTTCATCATTTGGATGCTGGCCGGTGGTGATGATGCCACCTCACGAGCGCTGATGGCCATGGTTACCGTGCTGGTTATCGCCTGCCCCTGTGCCCTGGGACTGGCAACACCCACAGCCATTATGGTTGGAATCGGCAAAGGTGCCCGAAACGGAATCCTGATCAGGGATGCGGAAAGTATTGAACTCATTCAGAAAGTAAAAGCTGTGGTGATGGATAAAACCGGCACGCTTACCCAAGGTAGTCCTGCTGTTACCGACATCATCTGGCTTGACGAAAGCACCCGGCCCGAAACCGAACCCGTGCTGCTTGAAATGGAAAAACGATCGGCGCATCCGTTGGCACAGGCCATTGTAACTGCCCTGGAGAAAAACAAACACGAGCCGTTAGCCCTCGATGATTTTGAAAATATCACCGGCCGAGGAATTAAAGCCGCATTTGCAAAGAAACAGTACTTTTCAGGCAATTCCAGCTTCATGGCCGATGAAGGCATTCCAATTGGTGCCGGATACGAAGAAAAAATCAAGGCGCTACAGGCCAGTGCCCGGACTGTAGTATTCTTTGCAGAAGAATCAACCTTACTGGCTGTCATCGGACTGGCTGATACGCTGAAACCAACATCTTCAGAGGCAGTACACCAACTGAAATCGGCCGGAATTGCAGTTTATATGCTCACCGGCGATAACCATCCTACAGCTGCTTCCATAGCCCAACAGGCAGGTATTGAACACTACCAGGCCAACATGCTTCCTTCAGACAAGGCTGATTTCATTAAGAACCTGCAGGCTAATGGTGTTGCTGTAGCTATGGTGGGTGACGGCATCAACGATTCCCAGGCCATGGTGCAGGCCGATGCAGGTATTGCCATGGGCAAAGGATCGGACATTGCCATGGATGTGGCCGGCATGACCATTATTTCATCTGATCTGAGGCAGATTCCAAAAGCCATCCGGCTTTCAAAACTTACGGTAAGGACCATAAGACAAAACCTGTTTTGGGCATTTATTTATAATATCATTGGCATACCGATAGCCGCGGGGATACTATACCCGTTATGGGGCTTCATGCTGAATCCGATGATTGCCGCTGCAGCCATGGCGCTCAGCTCGGTGTCGGTGGTGAGTAACAGCCTGCGGCTTAGAGGCGCGCGGTTGTGATCTCCGGCAAGCCTGTTTTCCACAGATAGAGCAGACCTTCCTAATTGCATGCAGGAGCCAAGGTTGGGAAGAGTAGCAGCAGTAGTAGCAGTGGCAGTATGAGCAGCGGTAGTGGCAGTAGCAGCAGCAGTCAACTCCCAACTCCCAACTCCCACACATCCAGTATCCAGCATCCAGCTCCCCCTAAAACCTTATCATCTCCTTCGGCTTCAGATTGTTCTCCATCGTCCAGAAATGGGCTTCACCGTGTGCAATTCTGAAGATGATCAGGCCGGGACTTTCAATGGTAAGTCCGAATTCCTTCAGGAATGGCCGTTCAATCAGCACTTTTTCCTTGAGCCTTAAATCATCAATGAACTCAACTTCACCGGTAACCCGGAGCGTGGTAGCTACCATACCTTCGCGGTGATAAAAGCAGGCTTC
>JAFGOR010000143.1 GCA_016926375.1 Bacteroidales bacterium | reverse complement strand
GGTGACCCGCCAAAGGGTAGTGACGGATTTGTGGCCGTTGAAAACGGATTTCGCTATGCCAATGAGCTGATCAGTTTCGTAAAGGGACATGAACCGGTGTTTTCAATCGGGGCAGCGGCAAATCCTGAAAAACATCCTGAAGCACCTGATATGGAAAACTACCTGGACAAGCTAAAAATCAAGTGTGACGCCGGCGCTGATTTTTTGATTACCCAATTGTTTTTTGACAACAATGCCTATTATGAATTTGTAAAAAAGGCCAGAAAACAAGGGATTACCTGCAGGATCATTCCCGGAATCATCCCCATTACCAGTTTCAAACAAATCAAAAGGTTTGTGGATATGGCTTCCACCTCGTTTCCACCGGATTTGCATGAAAAACTGAAGACATACCAGGATGATGCCGAGAAATCATACCAGATCGGTGTGAATCACGCCATAAGGCAGTGCATTGACCTGTTGGAACACGGTGCCCCGGGAATTCATTTTTACACGCTCAACAAATCCAGGGCAGCTGTAGATGTATTTGAATCATTACCCAGAACAGTGAGGTAATCGTTAATTATTAGTTAATGATGGTTACGAATTGCAAAGAAATTTGTAAAATTATACTTCTTTTAACCCTGATGTTTAACCTAATCATTTCAAAATGACACAACAGAAGAATACACAGGTCGTTGGTATGGCCTTTATGGGGATGATTTTTTTCATCTTCGGCTTTGTTACCACCTTCAACATCACCCTGGCAGATAAATTCAAAGCTGTTTTTGATCTCACGAACTGGCAGGCTCAATTGGTAAACGGGGCATTTTTCTTCACCTATTTTGTGCTTTCATTTGCCAGCGGAAGCATCATTAAAAAAATCGGTTACAAGTCTGGTGTTATTCTGGGCCTTGTGTTGGTGGCCATAGGCAGTTTCCTCTTCTTCCCGGCCGCTAAGGTTCCTTCATTTCCTTTCTTCCTGTTTGCCATTTTTGTTATGGCCAGCGGTGTGGTTTTTTTGCAGGTGGCAGCCAATCCTTATGTTACTGCGCTAGGGCCTTCGCAAACTGCATCAGGTCGTTTGAATCTTACACAGGCTCTGAATTCCATTGCTACTACACTGGCTCCTCTTATTGCCAGCATATTTGTATTTAAAACAGTTGCAGAAACCGCCCTTAATTCGGCGCTTACCCCTGCCCAGGCTGCAGCACAATCGGTTCCGGTTCCGTTTATCATCATCGGCATCCTGGTACTTATTATTGCTGTTGTGATTTATGTACTGAAACTTCCTACCATATCAACAACCGGAGAACAGAAAAAAAGTGTGTGGAAATACCCGCATGTGATACTGGGTGCTTTGGGCATATTCTTTTATGTAGGTGCCGAAGTGGGAAGTGCTGCGCTTATTCAGCGTTATGTGCAGGAAGTTGATCCGACTATCACCGGAACCATGGCAGCTAAAATGATAGCTCTATATTGGGGAGGCGCCATGATTGGCCGTTTTTATGCTTCCTTTATGCTATCGGATGTTGAAAAAAATAAGAAATACCTGTATTCGTTGCTGGTACTCATCCTGGCCTTTGTGGTGGGCTGGTATATAAGGGGCAATGTTACCGACGGACTGATATTCGTAGGAATTGCATTTGTGAATTACCTGGCCATGCTGCTTGGCAGTGGTAAAGCGAATAAAACACTGGCTGTTTTTGCAGTTATAGCAGCCATTCTGGCACTGGCCACCATGATGGTACCTTCGAACCTGATTCTGTGGGTAGGTTGTTCAATCGGATTCTTTAACTCGGTGATGTTCCCCAATATATTTGCATTGGGTGTAGATGGTTTGGACAAGGGTGAATTGAGTACCGCTTCCGGAATTATCAATACACTGATTGTGGGTGGCGCCATTGTGCCTGTTTTGATGGGCGCGGTTGCCGACAACTTTGGTGTTAAGTTCGCCTTTATTTTACCGATAATTTGCTATGCCTACATTGCCTTTTTTGCACTGGTGGGCAGCAAGCTCAGATAATGGCAAACCGATGCCTGTAAAATAAAAAAGGGTGACTCTCTTTGCAGAGCCACCCTTTTATTTTTAACACAGCAGAAGTCTAAAATTTATACCCAACAGAGAGGCTTAGTGCCCTGTGCTGAATTTTATAACCATCCCCCGTATAAGGAGACAAATTAGCCAAACCCAGAGAATAATAAGCTCCAAATGTAACGCCACTTACTTCAGCGCCTATGCCAAATTTTGCACCGTAATCAAGTCGTTTAAAATCGCTTTCTTCCTCATCATTACCCCATTCAATATCTTCAGATTCCTTTTCACCTTCATATTTTATAGTAGTTTTTCCGGTGATTCCAAAGCCGATGTATGGGCCGGCAGCACCAAAAACTTTTACCGGGCCAAAAGAAGGACCTACCTTAAGAAGAACTGGAACATCAGCATACAGCAGATTTAACCGGATATAATCGTCTCCTTCAGTGATTTGAGTTCCTCTTGATTCAACAAGTGCTCCTATTTCCACTGCAATGAGATCACCAAGACCCATTTCCAGGGTCAGTCCGCCGTTGAAACCAAGCTTGTTTTCGTACTCAAATTCATCGGCATAATTAATGTCATCATCCTTCTCTACCAGTGTGGTCAGATTAATGCCCCCCTGAATGCCAATTTTTTGTGCATAGGTTTGTGCACTGATAAAGACAAGTAATAAGACAAACAATACTTTACTTAGTTTTTTCATTGGTATTAGTGTGTGTTAATGCCTACTCTCAGGTTTTCGGCCTCCCCGCTATCAGATTGACATCAATCAAACAGCAAGTATTTAACGCCAATTATTCGGGCAAGGTTACAGAAAATGATGCAATTACTAAAGCATATTGGCTTCCCAGATGACATATGCACTTAGGGCAAACTTGGCAAAGCGTGCCAGGGAAAGGTAAATGTATCTACGAACCGGATAGTGAACCGAGCCCACCAGCATGGCAACACCTGAAAAGGGTATGGGAGTGAGGGCAGCGACAAGTATCAGGTACAAGCCATATTCCTGAAGCAACAATTCTGTCTTTTGTAAATAACGCTCGCGTAGGTACCTGTAAAGGCGCGTATTGTGAAGATACCTGCCGAAGAAATATGCTGTTAATCCCGCTAAATAGGACAATACGGTAAGCAGCAAGGCATACATAATGTATACATGAAGGTCCCCACTACGGAGTGACCAGATCAGAAAAACTTCCGGAGGAATGATCCCGATGAAAAGCTCAGATAGGGAATAGATGAACAGAATCAGTCCGGTTTTTTCAAACAGGGGCTCAAACCGCAACAGCAGCTCCCTGTCGATGTGGTGCTTGCTAAATACAAAAAGTGCCACAATAACCGCCAGCCATATGAGTCCTTTGGCAAGGTTACGCAAGAAAAAAGCAGATCTTTTCTCCTGCTGCTCCATCAGTGCAGTTTAATGCCAATCATGTGTACAAACTCCTCCCGGGTGCGGTTGTCCTTCAAAAAGCATCCGGTAAAGGCCGAAGTGGTGGTAACTGAATTCTGCTTTTGCACACCGCGCATGACCATGCATAAATGCTTTGCTTCGATTACTACAGCCACTCCCAGCGGGTTCAGCGTTTCCTGGATGCAATCGCGGATTTGCATGGTGAGCCGCTCCTGCACCTGGAGCCTGCGGGCATAGGCTTCAACCACCCTGGCAATTTTACTGAGACCGGTAATATAGCCATTGGGAATGTATGCAACGTGGGCTTTTCCGAAAAAAGGGACCATATGGTGCTCACAAAGTGAATACAACTCAATGTCTTTCACAATTACCATTTGCCTGTAATCTTCATGAAATTTGGATGCGCCCAAAATTTCTTCGGGTTTAATAAAATATCCGTGCGTGAAAAACTGCATGGCCTTTGCAACCCTTTCGGGCGTATCCAAAAGTCCTTCACGGCATGGATCTTCACCCAGGTTCATCAGTACTTTTCTGTACAGAGATGCCAGTGATTTGGTCTTTCGTCCGTTGAACTTATCAATTCGCTCAAACCCGGCTTCAAATATGCCTTCGATAACAGGTTTTTTTTCTTCCATGAAATAATCTGATTAAAATGTACCCCATTCCAATTTATTCACGTATGACTTTAAAAAGTAATATATTTAAAGTATCATAGCTCTTTACAAAATTAGAAACTTTTTGTAATGCTGCCAGAAAATTCGATCATACCATGAAAATTCTCATAGTGGCTTCATCCAACAGTGAGGTCAAACTGCTTAAAGACAAACTGACCTATGTTGCCAAGGTTTTCAACAACATGCACAATTATAAACTTGGAAACCTGGACATTGATATTCTTATCCCGGGGTACGGAAGTACGTTCATGGCTTACCACCTGGCCAGGACTCTGAATACATACAGTTACGATCTGGCCATTAACATGGGCATTGCAGGGAGTTTTGACTACTTTCTCGAATTGGGTTTCGTTGTAAACGTAGTTCAGGACCAGTTTGCCGATTTGGGTTTCGAAGAAAAGGACTCCTTTTATACACTGGGTGAGAAGGAAATGCTCGACCAGGATTCATTTCCTTTTACCGGTGAAATCCTGAGAAGCCTGGGAAGCTTCGAAATTGACGTGGTGGAATCACTGATTCCTGTTAAGGCCATTACTGTTAATACACTTCATGGCCGGCAGGAAAGCATTCAGAAGGTGAAAAGCCGTTTCAAATGTGAAATAGAAACCATGGCCGGCGCTGCCTTTTTCTATACCTGCCTCATGGAAAAAATACCTTTTCTGCAAATCAGATCCATTTCCTATTTTGTTGAATTACGTAAGGTTGACAACTGGCATCATCCGCTGGCACTAAGTAATCTTACAGCTACAGTCCTTGAAATTTTGGAAGAGTTGCGACTGGACAAATAGAAGTTTGTTTAATTTAGCTGAAATTACTTTTCTTTGCATCTGATAATAATGAAGAAATTATGATTGTAATTACCGGTGCAGCAGGTTTTATTGGCAGCAATCTGGCGGGCTTCATGAATAAAAACGGGTCAACGGATCTGGTTTTGGTGGATGACTTCAGCAACGAACAAAAAAACAGGAATCTTGCCGGTAAAAACTACCTGTTGCTGGTTGACCGCGATCATTTCAGCAATTGGATTGATAAGAACCACAGTGATGTTAAAGTTGTAATTCACCTGGGTGCCAGAACCAATACAGCTGAATTTGACAAGACCATCTTTGACAGGCTGAACCTGGGTTACTCCAAAATGGTATGGCAGGCTTGCACGGAATATAAAATCCCCCTGATATATGCTTCCTCTGCAGCCACCTATGGCGACGGAGAACTTGGATACAGCGACGATCATGAGGTGGTGAACAACCTGATACCGCTGAATCCATACGGCGAATCCAAAAACGACTTCGACAAATGGGTCCTCTCCCGCACAACTGCACCGCCATTTTGGGCCGGACTGAAATTTTTCAATGTATACGGGCCCAATGAATATCATAAAGGGCGCATGGCCTCAGTAATACTTCATGCATTTAACCAAATTCGGGAAACCGGCAGGATGAAGCTGTTCCGCTCGCACAAACCCGGAATTTCAGACGGCGGCCAGAGTCGTGATTTTGTATATGTAAAGGACCTGGTAAATGTAATCTACTGGCTGTATGAGAACCGTCCTGGCTCCGGAATATACAACCTGGGTACCGGAAAAGCACGTACCTTCCTGGATCTCACCAGGGCTACCTTTCGGGCCATGGACCTTGAACCCGCCATTGATTTCATTGATACCCCAATCGACATCAGGGACAAGTACCAATATTTTACGGAAGCCCGGATGGATAAACTCATTAAGGCAGGATATCATAAACCCTTTACTGCGCTTGAAGCGGGTGTGGATGACTATGTGAGAAACTATCTGGTGGACGGAAAAATGATCTGAGCCTGATTCCGGGAGTCGCAATTCCGGTTTCAGATTTTTGAAAACGTAGGGCGGTTTTTTTTATTTGGTGAGCAAATTAAACCAAAGCGCCTTAAGGTTGTTGTCATTTATAAACTGACCTGCATGCTGATGGACAAGTTCTCATTTATTGGAAACAGTGAGGCAAAGGCAATTGAAAGCCTGTATCAGCTTTATCTCGAAAATCCCGATGCACTTGAAGAAAGTTGGAAAACCTTTTTTGCCGGGTTTGATTTTGCCTTGAAATTCAGAAATAACGGTGCTGATACAAATGATCAGATCGACAAAGAATTCAGGGTTCTCAATTACATTGATGCATTTCGTAAAAGGGGGCATCTTTTTACCCAAACCAATCCGGTACGAACACGAAGGAAGTACGCGCCCACCCTTGATCCGGAAAACTACAACCTATCAGAATCCGATTTGGACACCGTGTTTCATGCAGGAACAGAAATAGGCATTGGCAACAAGTCGCTTCGTGAAATTATCGGACACCTCAATGACACCTATTGCCAGTCGGTTGGCGCGGAATACATGTATATCAGGGCACCTGAAAAGATTAAATGGTTGCAGAACAGGATTGAAGGGAGCAGGAACCATACTGATTTTGATGCTGCTACAAAGCAACACATTTTTAACCATCTGAAGAAAGCAGCAGGATTTGAGAATTTCATTCACAAGCGGTTTGTGGGTCACAAGAGGTTTTCGCTTGAAGGATCTGAAACCCTGATACCGGCATTGCACTACCTGATAGCAAAAGGTGCCTCCATGGGTGTAAAAGAATACTTTTTCAGTATGGCGCACAGGGGAAGACTTAATGTGCTGGCCAATATTATTGAAAAACCTTATGAAAACGTATTCCAGGAATTCAGCGCTGAACAATATGAAGAGAAAATTGCACTGGGAGATGTTAAATACCATTTGGGATACTGCAATACGCTGACGCTTGCTGACAATAAAACAGTAGAGATTCATCTGGTTCCAAACCCATCGCATCTTGAGTCGGCCTCACCTGTTATTGAAGGCATAGCACGGGGAATTGCTGAAAACTCATACCAGGGCGACTTTTCTAAAATACTTCCGGTTATTATTCACGGCGATGCTGCCATTGCCGGTCAGGGCGTTGTTTATGAGGTTGTACAGATGTCCGCATTGCCCGGTTATAAAACCGGCGGTACCATTCATATTGTTGTCAACAACCAGGTAGGATTCACTACCAATTACCTCGACGGAAGGTCGAGTACTTATTGTACCGATATAGCCAAGGTAACTAAGGCCCCTGTGTTTCATGTTAATGGTGACGATGCGGAAGCCCTGGTTCACACCATGCTGATGGCAATAGAATACAGGCAGGCATTCTCATCGGATGTTTTTGTTGACATTCTGTCGTACCGCAAATACGGACACAATGAAACCGATGAGCCCAGGTATTCGCAGCCCACACTATACAAGGCCATTGCCAGTCACCCCAATCCGCGCGACATATATGCAGGTAAACTGGTGGAAGAAGGCATACTTTCTGCTGAAGAAATCAAAAATCAGATCAATGATTTCAATTCATTTCTCGAAGAGAAGTTGAAAATTTCAATGGGTATGGACAAGGTATACATCCAGCGGTTCCTTCACAACCGGTGGAAGCAATTCAAACATGCCCGAAAAGAGGATTTCGACAAATACTGGGATCATGAAATTTCGGTT
>JAFGOR010000142.1 GCA_016926375.1 Bacteroidales bacterium | reverse complement strand
GTTTGCTATAGAATCTCTCTATTACAAAGATATTCCTTCACTAGAATATTCCAGTAATAGAATATCAATGCATTACAGATATTAGCTGACGGCTATGCTGCTGGCGGGCCTGCCTGCCGGTAGGTAGGGGACATCGCTTCGTTCAGCCTAATTGTAATAGTATTGAAGTAAGTAAGTACAAATGAAAGAATATCAACAATATGCATCCTTAGCTTGACGACTATAGGCACAGCCCATAGCCTGAGCCGAACATAGGAATTGAAGGACAATTTCATACAATGAATAAGCAACCTTTTCAGGTATCACCGCATCCTATTTCAGAAGGAAACCTGTTACTAACAATCCATGAATCGCCTATGAAAAAACTATTCATTATTTCGCTGTTGTTCCTGACTGTTCCCGTTTATACTGCCAAGGGACAGGAAGAACCGGAAGAAAAAAGCAGACTGCTGAAATCATTGTATATAGAGGCCGGTGCAGATTTCATCAGCTGTTATGAGCCCGATGACAAGGACTATATTCGCGGAGATGTGAATCCGAATCCCTATTATTATTATGAAACAAGCTACATGTCGGCCCTGCTGTATAAAAATTACCTGGGTGCCAAGGTGGAAATCAAATTGCTGGACGACCTGATTGGTATATTAAGTGGCGTTAGATTTACCCGTATGGAAGGATCACTGGGAAAAAACACCTACTGGTCTGAACGGAGTGATTTTCTTTACCTGCTCTATCGGCAAACGGGTACCACCACCGAATACCTGAAAGTAAGAGACATCACCCAAATCTCGTATTATGCCGGGATACCGCTCGAGTTCAGAATTTACCCTTATAGAGACCGGTTTATACAAATGTATTATAAGATTGGGGCTGATTTTAACCTGCTTCTGGGTGGAAAAACCAAAGTGAAATTCGTGGAAAGCAGCATGAATCAATTTGAGAACGATGTAGAAAACCTCATCGAAGATCCCTGGAAGTTTTATTCCACCTTTCAACTGGGAGTTGGCATGAAAATAGGGAAAGCCGGCAAACCCGGAGTGAATCTGGAAGCCTGTGTACCTGAGTTCATTACCGCCAATATTAACAATTCCTTTGTTTCGCCCGAATTTGGCGGCGGATTCAGGCTGAGTATCCGTATTCCACTTTAAAACCCGGTGTTATGAAAAAAATTGTAAATATATACCTGATCATAGCGATAAGCATACTATTGTCTGCCTGCAGCGAGTCCGATTATGAACTTGAAAAATCGGTATTCCGTCCCGATCCTGTTTATCCAAGCCTTCCGGAATATTCCGAATGGGGCTACAACACCTTTGGAACCTATTATGACCGGCAACTTTTCATATACAACGATGATAAAGTGCCTGCCAAGATGATCAATACCGGAGGAATTACCAGGTTTATGCTTACCGGGAATATGGACGGGGTGGACCACTATGATTATGAAGACTATAAAAAGTCATATTACCCCTATGGTGACATGTCAATGACCTTTGAACTCCCCGGCTTTCTGCCGGAAACCTATGAAGATCTTGTACAGCTGAATGATACGCTCATTGATCTGACCGGAACAGGCATGCAGGTGGTCACCGTTATCAATAAAGATACCGTGGAAATGGAGCTGATCAAAGGTGAGCTTGAGTTTACCAAAGCCCAGTTTCTGCTGGTTGACCAGCAGCCCATTCATGTGATTCTTTCAGGTTATTTTGGATATCAGGCTGTTGTCGACGGAATTCCAATAAGCGTTTCCCACGGCCGGTTTGATGTAGGTGTAGGTGAAGCCAATTTTTTCAGGTATTGATACTTCATAGCTTAGTAAAAGCTCGACTGGCCTTGTGATCGAAGTTAAAGACTGATCAGAATTGTATTTACAATGTTTCCCCGATGAAATACAATCTTAATAACCGTGGGTGAGGCCCACGGGAAAGAAGACATAAGCTATATTCAGCCATGAAAGGTTTGACCCAGTTATATTCATTTAATATGAAAAGAGTAAGGCCATATCTTTCGATATGACCTTGTGACAAAAAATCAGGAATATAACTGACTATTCTGTCAGTATCATCCTTTTTGTATCTACCTCTTTCCCTTCTGCAATCAAGGTATAGAAATACATACCTGGTTTAAGCTCGGATGCAGCAATATTTATTTGGGTATTACCCCTTTCAAATATTTGATTATTTTTAATTAAGGTACCTTGCATATCAAATATACAAAGCATTGCACTCTTAACATTGCTGGATAATGACAAATTTATCCTGGTATCTGTTGAGAATGGATTGGGAATGTTCTGTTCAAGAGAATTATCTGTTTCCAACGATTCTGTAACTGACATGCTTGTGCTTTTCAATTTGCTTCCTGAATTTGTAGTGGCTATATACTTTTTGAGATCGTCAATTTGTTGCTGTTGTTCTTTAAGTGCTTCAACAATAACCGGAATAAGTCCTATATAGTCTACATAAAGATAACCTGCAGAGTCTTTTTCAACCAGTTCGGGAAATACTTTTTGTAGATCCTGCGCAATAAATCCCAGCCTTCTGGTTTTATTCAATTCTTCCTTTTTTCCCAATTCTTCCAGATAAGCCATGTATTCTTTCTCTTTAGCTGACATTTTTGATCCGGTATCATTGGCAAAAAATGTATTGTCTTTTCGCAATGTTTTTGAAAAATCATAGTAAAAACTTACTCCATTAAGCTTCTTCAGGCTTTCTAGTGCACTATCAAGTTTATTGATATTTGTTTTAAAGCGTTCATCTGATGTCAATTTAATACCATTTGAGTATACATCACAAAAAAAATGGAACCTGTTGACCGATGATGTATAATACGCAATTGTAGCGCCAGTTTGTTTGGTAAAGTATATTCCGTCTTTTCCATGAAGCTGAAGCATATCGGAATCGTAGAGGCCATATTCGCCAATAAAAGCATTTCCACCTCCATTTGATAAGCTTCCATAATCTCCGAAGGAAAGTCTGCCACCATACAAATTTGTGCCAACTTTACCATATACCTGAAATGACACTTCATCATTATAGTCATCAGAAGATCGGAATCCTCTTACATAGGTACTTCCATCTGTAACAATTTTTAACTGAGCATTCAGATTGCTAATAGTAGCAACAAGCACAACGATTATAATATATAAGTTTTTCATTTTTCTAATTTTTATTGGTTAATAAATGTTATTTTGCTTCGAAAAGTGCGCCCAATTCTACACTAAATCCGCCTTTGAGGTTGACCTGGTTATTGGCATCAAAAACTATATTTGAGCCGTTTTGAATGATGACGGGACCTGTGGGTTTTGAAGTTGTCACATTCTCTCCTGCATGAAAATTGGTTGCGTAAATGAATTTTTCAGAATTCAATGTTTCGTTCTGGACATAAATATCTGAAGGATTCTTAACGTAAGGAATGTAATTGTGTTTTGTGACGGTAACAATGTAGGGTTTAGGCACATTATAAAAACTATAATATGTGCCGGAAACGGGAACACTTGAAAAATAACTATTACCATTATCTAGCGCACTCATCACAGTCATTGTGGTATTGTTTACTCCGGCTACACTAACAGTAACTGTACTGCCACTTTCCATTACAGTTGCGTTTGTAAATAGTGATGGTGTAGTAGTCCATATTTCCGTTTCGGGGCAACCGATTAGATTATGGGAGAACCGTATAAAACGATCACTATAGTTCTGTTTTGAAGTTGCCTCGGCGATACCAAGGTTAAAGGATGTACTTGATGTTATTATTTCATTAAATTCTTCAAACAATTCTTTAGATTCTGGAATCCATCCATAACGTGTATTTCCAATATATGCAGGACCACCTCCTTGGCTTATACAAGTATAGGTTTCTCCCATATTTCGCTCATCAAATGAATTATAAAAATCATCAAATGGCATAGTTTCACATGAAACTGAATAGTATATTGATGGATGATTTGAATTGGTCATATTATCAAACCCATTTCCTGTTTCGCTTACCTCACACCATACAGGTTTATTATCAAAAGATACTATTTTATACTTGCCAATATCATCACATTCATTATAATATGGTGCAGCTACTGCAATATTACAAGCACCACCATGTGCCATAAAACTAGCAAAACCGTAATGATAATTAAATTGTTTGATTATATCTTTCCCTTTTGGGAAAGTTGGGGTATAAGTAGTATATGACCCACCCAATTCTTCATAGATGGTTGTATTTGTAATCCACGTAGCAGAATTTGAGATGTCATTTGCCCAATTATAGCCTTGCAATTGATCTGCTTGGGTATATAATGCTCTAGTTAAATATGTGTAATCTCCGTTACCCGGGTTTAGTTCATATGTAATAGTTTTCTTTGTCCAGTTTCTTACTTCATCTGCATTTCTAACCATTATTCTTCCAATATAAATTTCAGGATTAAAATCCACATTATCCTCAGGTTCTCCAAGATACTGATCGCCATCAACATTCCAATTACCATTAAATTCTGAGAAATATAAATCGGTGGGAATTTTGGCATCATTTGGGTGATCTGACTGATATGTCCAAGTATTATTTCGCCAAGAACCATATCTAATTGGTAAAATAGTATCATCACCTCCGAGCAATGCATACTGAGTTTCTTTTTCAGGATCATAAAAATCTGATAAAAATTGTCTCAGCTTGCCAGCATCATCATCGATCCCGGAAATAACATCACCGGTGTAGGTAGCTTTAATATTCTCAATTGTCACCAATTCAATATCAATTCCTTTTCTTCGTTTCCAGGCGATAAATTCGTTGAATGCCGGAGCAAGGCTTTGGCTCGTTACCACCACATAATCGCAATCTATAGATATAACACTACTTGCGACAGTACTTTTAAGTGTCGATGTCGAACTCTGAATGGTTGCAGATTTTAACTCAAGATTTTCACCTGTGTTATAAAATCTTTTAATGTCAGATGGGTTGTCAATCAGACTTTCCAGTATTTTCTTGTGCTGGCTGTAATCCTTAGCATTTGTATTAGTTTTATTCTTCGCACCTTTCTCCTTGTAGTTCAAAGTAAAATCAATTGTCTCACAATACTCCAGTTCATCCTTTTTAGGATAATACTGGCAAGGAAATACAGCTAAGGTTACAAGATGATTTCCTTTGAAATAGCCAGTTTCAACTATTCTTACCAATTGCGAGGGATATGACGCGGTTGAATTGTACTTCCTTTCATCAGGTTTTACAAAGTCAGGTTTGTCATAAAATCCAATAGGAATTTGATGTTGCAAAGGCTCTACTTTGTATGTCAGCTTATGTTTTTGCTTCTTAGCATTATTAACCAAAACATTCAGGTCAGTTGCATTAGCTGGCACAATAAGCTTAACATATTTTACAGGTAGAGAGGGGAATCCCACACTATCCATAAGTACTGTCTCAGGTATCTTTACCCGATTGTAAGTTTTGCCATCATCTAGGATTTCTTCGGTAATTATTATTTCTGAAGAAAATGTTACCTGATGATTAATTTGTCCCTGCACTACCTTTCCTAAAAGGAACAGGAATACCAGGGAGCAATACATAATTCTCCTAATCATTATAATTTTAGTATTAAATGTTAAAAAATAAAACTACTGTACAACAAATTTTCCGGTATGAACCATACCATTCATGCTTGTTGCTTTATAAAAGTATATCCCGGGTTGATACTTTTCAGTTGATAAAATAAACTCTGTTTGAAATTGAATGTCATAATTTCCACACAATCGGCCATTGCAATCTGTTACCAGCAAAGATTTTATTCGATGTTCTCCAAATCCGATTCTGATGTGATCTTGTGATGGATTGGGATATAAAATAATGTCGGATAAATCATTTATTTCTGTTTCAATACCATTTAGTATTGGGAAGCATTCTGAGTAATTAATATTAAAGTATAAGGTTTCATTGTTTTGTTTGAAACAGATTAAATCTCCATTTAATCCATTCATTGGTAAAGACCCTGAAGTAAATAGTAATCCCTTAACACTGCCAATGCCTTCGATCCATTTTAACCAATAGATTCGTGTAAAGCTAAATATCTTTCTATAAGAACCTCCGATTAATATTGTATCAATAGAAGATACAGTTAGAATCTCATCGAATAAAGATAGATTTTCAATCCTAATTGTATCATCTATATTAACATTGAAGTCATATAAAAGCATCTCATCGCCAACATTTCCACCATTATTTTCAATTATCAAAAATGAAGGCTTTAAAAAATGTAATGAGTTACCTTTAAAGTATACTCGTTTATTTTCATCCTCCCTAATTCCACCTATATAAGTTGCTTTTGACTTATCAAAAACAGAATCAGAAAACAGGTATAGCTTTTTATACTCAATTTCGTTAATTAAAGTGTCTTCTCCATTTACTGTAAATCTTTCAAATATTGGAGGAGGGAAATTACCATACATATCAAGAGATGGTTGATAAACTTCGCTCCAGATTGCCCCGGAATCAGGGAATGGAACGTATTCATACGTTTGCGAGAAAGCATTAAATGGCATTAAAAACATTAATGTTATTAAAGCAGCTCTTTTCATTATTGAATATGTTAAAAAGAATATATCTTTTAACCACAAATACATATCAAAATTGCTTGATATGACATCATAGAATACAGGAAATTACCCCAACCTCAACATTAAATAATTATGCCTAGAACCAATCCTAAATTTTCCTTGAACTAAAGTAAATAAATTTATTTAATTAAAGAAGTAATTTTTATACAGTTTGGTTTCATTTATGTGAATATTGTACAAAGGAAATGTTAAAATTGTTAGATATAGAAAGTAACCGGATACTGATCTCGTCCCCTTTTTTCTTTCGGGCACAATTTGCTATCTTTATTCATTTAAGGATGGCAAATTATTTTTACTATAATCCAATTCATGACAATCAAAACTTTACTTGCAGGAGGGATGATCATGCTGTTGTTTGCATGCAGCGGTCCTGAAAAACTGTTATCCGACGCCTCAAAAGACAGGATTTACTTTGGAAAGGCAGGTGGATTCACCAACATTTCCACGGAATATGTGTTAATTGAGAAGTACGTATATAAAAGGGAAGGTGAAAAATTCAACATGATCCGGAAACTCAGCGGAGACCAGGTGAAAAGTATAAATATCCTGGTGAATGCCATTGATTTCAGTAAGCTTAACCTGAATGAACCCGGGAATATGACCTATCACATCAAGCTGGTGAAGGCGGGGTCGGTACAGGAGGTGAAGTGGTCAGACACTTCAGAAAACAGCAAGATCAAGGAATTGTATAAAGCATTAACAAGTACCCTTAAAGAATAAGTCATGAGATCACTTTTCACCATTGCATTACTTGTTGTATCAACATTGTTGTTAAACGCACAACAGGGAAAAACCAAAGTCTACCGCAATAAAACGGTAGGTAAAGTAACCTCCGGAATCAACACCGGTTTATTGAGCCGTGGATATTCACAGCAAGCTGCCGTGTCGGTGCCGTCATTTGTTTATCAACCTCTGTCATTTGCCAATGCGTCAGCATCCCATAAAAAACAGGTAATCCGCAGCGGAAAAAAGCCTGTTTTTATTGAAAGAAATGTGTCATCGTTGAAATCTGAAGCCGGGAAAAGCCCTGAAGAAAAGTTCTTTGCCTTTCTCGAAGATTCGAAAGCACTCACAGGAATAGAGAATCCACGTGAATCTTTTAAAATTACAGGTATTCGCACCGATAAACTGGGCATTACTCGAATCAGGTCGGTTCAGCAGTATAAGGGAGTTGACATATATGGCTCTGAATCCACGCTTCATCTGGATGCCCGTAAGGAACGTTATACCGGTAAATTTCACAGCATTGATCAGGATGTGCCGGTAACCCCGGCATGTGATCTGACAAAAAGTCTCCGGGTTGTTCGGGAAGATTTGGAACAATTGACCACATACCGTGAGCTTCATGAAGCAGAAAAAAAGCTGCTTGATTATGACTCCCCGCAGCATGCCCTGGTGATTTACGGCGAAAATGGCAAGGACTATGCGCTTGCCTGGGAAATCACCATCAGGCCTAATTTTATGGAGGAGTGGAAATACTTTGTAAATGCCACTGACGGCAGCATTCTGAAAAAGTACAACAATACCCAGTCCGACGGTCCGCTTACCGCATCAGGCTACGACCTGAACAATCAGCTCCGGACCTTTGATGTGCTTCTGCAGGGCGGCACTTATTATATGTACAACATGGCAGAGGACATGTACAACACCTCAACCGAGGAAGGGGTGATCTTTACACTCGATGCCAACAACACCTCTACCGAGGATTTGAATTACAAATACGTAACCTCATCAAACAATTCCTGGTCACAGAAGGAGGCCATATCTGCGCATTACCATGCCACACTTACCTATGAGTATTTATTAAATACATTTGGCCGGAATTCCATCAACAACCTCGGTGGAGACATCATATCACTGGTGAATGTGGCTGAAGATGACGGCACATCCATGGAAAATGCTTTCTGGAATGGCAAAGCCGTTTTTTACGGGAATGGCGGCACCCACTTCAAGCCGCTTGCAGGCGCCCTTGATGTCACCGCGCATGAACTGGGACACGGCGTGGTTTCGAACACGGCCAACCTGGAATATTACGGACAGTCGGGTGCCATCAATGAGTCCTATGCCGATATTTTTGGTTCGATGGTTGACCGGGATGACTGGCAAATAGGCGAAGATGTGGTGAGAACCACCTATTATCCGTCAGGTGCTTTACGTGACATGTCAGATCCGCATAACGGCGGAACAGAAAACGATTATTACTGGCAACCGGCACACGTTTCGGAAATGTATCTGGGAACACAGGATAATGGCGGGGTTCATATAAACAACAGCATCGGAAGTCATGCTTACTACCTGTTTGCAACTGCAGTGGGAAAGGAAAAAGCCGAGCAGGTGTTTTACCTGGCGCTGACTGAATACCTGACCAAAACTTCACAGTTTATCGATTTCCGGGTTGCTGTTGTGCAGGCAGCAAGGGACCTCCACGGAGATTCTTCAGTTGAAGTGGCCGAGGCCAAAAAAGCGTTTACTGCCGTTGGAATTCAGGAGGAGGAAGAAGTGGATGACACGCAGGATTATGAAGCCAATAGCGGACAGGAACGATTATTGATTTATAACACGGACCCATTCATTTCACAAACACTTTACACTTCTCCGGAAGAGGGAAATACTTACCTCTCCCTTTCATCAACCGCTTTCTTCAATAAGATCAGCGTAACCGACGATGGGTCTGTAGGTGTATTTGTATCTGACGACCACCACATCAGGGCAATCAATACTGACCCATCCAATCCTGCCGAGGAAATCCTGTCGGATGATCCGGAATGGGACAACGTAGCCATATCGAAAGATGGCCGGTTACTGGCGGCTATTTCCACTTTTGCAGATGACAATACCATTTGGGTTCTTGACCTGAACACAGGCCAGAGTAACACTTTCACTCTGTACAATCCCACAACAAGTCATGATAATACGGATGCAGGTGGCGTTTTGTATGCCGACGCCATTGAATTCGACCACAGCGGGGAATACATCATATATGATGCTGTTAACACGATAAGTTCCACATATGAGGAAGATATTTATTACTGGGATATCGGATTCATCAATGTTTGGGACAATGCAAATGATGATTTCGGAAGCGGCAGGATTACCAAGCTCTTTACTTCATTACCCGAAAACGTGAGCGTTGGAAATCCCGTATTCTCCAAGAATTCACCCGATGTAGTTGCTTTTGATTATGAATACGATGATGGTTTAAATTTAGAATACCGGCTTTATGCTGGCAACCTGAAAACAGGAGAGATCAGCATATTGCTCGAAAACTCCACCTGGGGTTACCCGTCGTTTTCAAAGAACGATGACTATATTGCATTTGGCACTGCAACTGCCACTCCGACAGGTTTTACAGAGGACATTTACACGCTTCCGTTAGCTTCTGAAAAAATATATGCCGCCGGTAATCCCACAAAATTAATAGGAGAAGCCACCTGGCCTGTTTTTTATGCTACCGGTGAACGGAATTTGGATCTGCCTCCTGTAGCCAACTTTACGGTTGACAAAAAAACCGGCGGATATCCGCTTACCGTGAAATATGTAGACCTGTCGGCCAACGCTCCTACCGCATGGCAATGGAACTTCCAGGGAGGCAGTCCGGCCACCTCCACGGTTCAGTATCCCGAGATTACTTATAATACGCCCGGCACCTACAGTGTTACTTTAAAAGCAACCAATGCCAACGGAGACAACACCATCACCAAAACCGGATACATTGTGATAGATAACACCACTGCCATTGGAGATGCTGATAACAGGGAACTGCTTTTTTACCCCAATCCGGTTGTTGATGTGCTGAATATCATTTGCACCGGGGATTTCTCTGTAAGAGTTTTTAACGTGGAAGGCATTTTACGCCTGACAGGTAAAAACTTAGCCCAGCTGGATCTCAGGGATTTGAACCCGGGCATTTACTTCATGGAACTCGAAACAAAAGAAGGAATTACCAGGCACAAGCTGGTTAAGAAATAAACAATGCACAAACTGTAAACCGGTAAAAAACCGGTAAATACAGAAAGGGTTATTTGTCATTCAGGTGTCATATTTCTACACACTAACCCGGGTGATTTATGAGAGGCTTGCTGATTGTATTGTTGATCCTGACTCCAATACTTATCAAAGGTCAGGATAAAGAGCCGGAACTGATTCCGGAGAAAAATGCGAGCACCGTAATTCTGGATGATCAGTTTGTTGAGGTAGATGGCCGGACTTCAGGAAACGCATCATCTTCTTTCATAAACCAAAGGGGGAAACCATTGAATTTCACTACGGCAGTTGCTGATCAGCAACCGGATGAATACTTCAGAAACAGATCCCCGCTTTACATTGAAAGAGATCGACCGCAACTGAAATCAGAAAGGAGCACAACACCCCGGGAGCAGTTTGGTGATTTTATTAAGGAATTCAGGGAGGTAACCGGCGATTCCCCGGAAATGAACTTCAGAATTACCGGATCCGAAACCGACCGGTTGGGAATAACCCATATCAGGGCTGTTAAACAACATAAGGGCATTGACATTTACGGATCCGAATCGACCCTGCACATCGACCTGAAAAAGGAACGTTTTACCGGAACTGTTGTTCATATTGATGCCGGACTTGCCGCAATGCCCTATGTTGATACAGGCCGGGTTATCAGGATAATCGAGGAAGATTTGCGAAAAATTACCTTATTCAGGGAATTGTCCCCCGCAGAAAAGACGTTATTGAAATACCACGGGCCCCGATGTTCACTGGTTTATTACGACAGGTATTACAAGCATTACCGGCTCACCTGGGAAGTTTCCATCAGGCCCAACCTCCTTGAAGAATGGAAGTACTTTGTTGACGCCCTCACAGGCACAATTATTCACAAATACAACAATACCCAATCAGACGGACCTGCGATGGGTGTGGGAGTTGACCTCAATGGCGCTACAAGAACCTTTGACGTGTACCTGATGGAGGAAATTTACTACATGTACAATGTGGCGGAAAGTATGTTTGATCCGGTAACCGATCAGGGCTTTATTGTTACCCTGGATGCCAATAACACATCTACATTTGTACTTGATTTTTCCTATATCACCTCAACCAATAATACCTGGACGCATCAGGCTGCTATTTCGGCACATTGCAATGCTGAAAAAACCTATACGTATTTTGATACCACATTTAACTGGAAATCATTTAACGGTAAAGGGGGAAATATTTTATCCATTGTAAATATTGCTGAAGAAGACGGGACCTCAATGGAGAATGCCTTTTGGAACGGGCAGGCAGTATTCTACGGTAACGGGGGAGCAAATTTCAAACCGCTTGCAGGCGCGCTGGATGTGACGGCTCATGAGCTGGGTCATGCAGTGGTATCAGCAACTGCCAATCTGGAATATTACGGACAACCAGGCGCCATCAATGAAGCGTATGCCGATATATTTGCATGCATGGTCGACCGCACTGACTGGCAGATAGGGGAAGATGTAACCAGGCCGGGATACGCTCCCTCCGGTGCTGCCCGGGATCTTTCCAATCCGCACAATATGGGTGACAGTACCAAACCTTACTGGCAACCTGCACACATGACAGAAATATTCCTGGGAACCCGCGATAATGGTGGCGTGCACATCAACAGCGGCATCATCAATTACGCCTATTACCTGTATGCCACTTCTATTGGAAAAAACAAAGCAGAGCAGGTTTTTTTCAGGGCGCTGACCAATTACCTCACGAAAACATCGGGTTTTATAGAATTGCGATTGGCTGTAATCTTTGCGGCCAGAGACTTGTTCGGCGACTTTTCACACGAATCGACGGAAGCTGAAAAAGCTTTTGAACAGGTCGGGATTTATGAGGAAGAGTTATTTGATGATCCTCAGGTATTTGACACCAATCCGGGCACGGAGTACCTGTTGACCTACGACACCAGTCCGTCCGATCCGGTTTCACTCTATATGTCATCGGCCATAGGTACCGATTATCAGCCCATTACCCGCACCGCCATGAAAGGTAAGGTGAGTGTCACCGACAACGGCACTTCTGCAGTTTTTGTATCCAATGATTACCGGCTGAGAATGATTGATCTGGATCCGGCAAAACCGAATGAAAGATTCATCTCAGGCAGTTCCTATTATGACCATGTCGCCATTTCAAAGGACGGCAAAAGGATAGCAGCCACCAAGGCATACCTGGATGCTTCCATATACGTTATTGATCTGATTTCAGGCCAGGGTCTCAGGTATATTCTGTACAATCCCACAACCGGCAATGATGGCAACGCTTCTGGCGGAGTTATTAAGGCCAATTCTGTGGAATTTGATGTAACCGGGGAATACCTCATTTATGATTGTTACAACGTGATAAATTCCAGCTCACAAAAGGATATTTATTACTGGGATATTGGATTTATCAAGGTGTGGGATAATCAAATGAATGACTTTGGTGACGGAACCATATCAAAACTGTTTAACTCATTGCCTGCGGGTGTAAGCGTCGCAAACCCTGTGTTCTCAAAGAATTCGCCTAATATTGTTGCCTTCGATTATATTTTTGAAAATGGCCTCATTGAGGAACACAGTATTTATGCTGCCAATATTGAAACCGGCGAAATGAACCTCATCATCCGCAATGATCGTGAGGGATTCCCTTCATTCTCAAACAATGATGATCAGATTGCCTATTCATCGGTTAATGACTTTAATATGCAGGTTGTAAAGTCCATGAAGCTGAGAAGCGATAAAATTACTCCCGTAGGCGATGCGGGAGTGCTTGTTCCCGACGCCAAGTGGCCGGTTTATTATGCCACAGGCCTACGTACATTAGGCTTGGTGCCGGTAGCCAATTTTACTGCTGATTACAGGGCAGGCGGTTTGCCGCTTCATGTCAGGTTTATGGATCTTTCAGCAAACAAACCCACATCATGGCTTTGGGTATTTGAAGGCGGAAATCCGGACACCTCCGATCTGCAAAATCCCGAAGTTACATTCGCCATCCCGGGAACCTATAAAGTAAAGCTGATAGCAACCAATAGTTTCGGAGAGAATCACGTCATCAAGGAAGGTTACATTCATGCTTATGACGCCACTGACATAAATCCCGAAGAACAGAACCCCTTTAATATATACCCCAACCCGGTAACCGGCATGCTGAAAATAGAATATGACCAGCCCTACCGGATTTGCATATTCAATCTTCAGGGTGTGCAGCTGTTTTCAGGAACCAATGATTCGGTAATTGACCTGTCACTTTGGCCTTCCGGTATTTATATATTGGAACTTACAACAAAGCAAGGCCGTTACTGGCAAAAATTGCTCAAACGATAGCCACCCAAAGCACTGCTTATTTTTATTTTTCTGATGCATTAGTTACATTTGTAGAAACAAATACCTCAGAAGTCATGTCAAAAGAAAAATCTCCCCCAAAAGAAAAGGAAAAGAAACAGGCAAAACTATCCCTGAAAGAAAAAAGACTTGCAAAAAAAGAAAAGCGTGATAAAAAGGGATGATCATCCATCCCTTTTTTCTCTGTCAAAACCGGATAAATATTTGTACTTTCAAGACTTATATTTAAATCTACAGCCATGCTCAAGAATTTGATTGAATTGATTAAAGAAAATGCAGGTGAGGCAATTATTAACAATCCCGCCATTCCCAACGAAAAAAACAATGCTGCAATTGAAACAGCAGCCGGTGCTCTTTTTAAAGCGTTGAAAGGAACTGCAAAAACCGGAGGTGTTAATTCTATAAAGGATTTGTTCCAGGAGGGGACCAATGTGAATTCAAATCCTGTTGTAAACAACATTTCTGACAATGTTGCCGGTGAGTTGATGAAGAAATTCGGCCTCAATAAAGGTGCCGCCAACAGCATTGTTGCCATGCTGATTCCCATTGTCCTCAGCAAACTCATCAAAAAAACCAACGATCCAAATGATAAAAGCATCAATCTCGAAAGCATTATCGGATCTCTGGCTGCCGGCAAAAGTGGAGTGGGCGGATTGGGCGGCATCCTGGGCTCACTGAAAGGCTTGCTGGGAAGCAGAAGTTAGCTATAATCTAAACAGGTGAGGCATATCACCTGTTTTTTACCAACTCCATCTTCATCAGCCCGTATATATGAGCAGAAACATAAAAATAAAGAATGATGAAGAAAGGAGTACTTTTAATTGCATTTTTGCTCGTAGGAGTAGGTTTTGGTTATTCGCAGGTCACCAGTGTCAGCCAGGCACAAACCTTATATATTTATAACTTTTCCAGGCTGATTCAATGGCCTGCCGGTAGTACATCCGGTGATTTTGTAATCGGAGTGGTTGGTGACAATGAGCTTTTCAACAGTCTGACTAACTATGTAACCAACAAAAAAGTTGGCACACAGCCCATTGTTGTCAGAAAGTTTGATGATCCGCAAAGCGTATCCCGTTGTCACATTGTATTTGTTGGTGACGGTAAGGTTTCACGCCTGAATGAAATTGTAGGGAAGCTCCAGGGTGCAAACAGCCTAATCATCACTGAAAGAAAAGGAATGATTAATTCGGGCTCTGCAATTGACTTCTTCATGGAGCAGGACAAGCTCAGGTTTGTTATGAATTCCAATAATGCTCAGAAATACAATCTCACTGTGAGCAAATCATTGGAAGATATGGCTTATAAAAACTAACTGAACGATCAGTTTACAGCATTCAATCCTGCACGGCAATCCATTTCGTCTGGCAGGCTTTTAAAAGGATGGGGCCTTCAGAGGTGATTTGCTCACCGGAAATCAGGTCGCATCCTTTTCTTTTTGCCGGTAGCAATGACCTGATCTCAACGGGATGTACCGATATGTTGGACAAACAAAAAACTTTCAGCCCTCTATTTCTGTTTATTCTAACAAAAGCAAATACGGAACTTCCCTGTTCCAGTACTTCCTGGCTACAGTCCGGATGAAAAGCCGGACAATTTCTTCGGACCCGGATCAGGTGAGTCAGTCTTTCAAACAACCTGCGTTGCATGGTATCGGAAGCCATAAGCCCGGATATTTCTTCTTCACTCAGTTGCCTCCGGTTAATGCTTCTGGCTCTTCCGGTGGCTTTTACTCCGGCATTATCGTTGGGTGTTCCCAGCAGGCTGTGAATATAAAAAGCCGGTATGCCCCGGAATGCTACCATAACTGCCTGTGATGTAACAAAGCGCTCTTCCTGAAGGTGATCGGGCCCAAGTTGACTGCCCTTCATGGCATCGAGGTAGGTGATATTGATTTCGTACGGGCTTTGCGATCCATCGGCATTGGTTTTCCGGCTTACCATTCCCCCAAAACCAGTCATCGCTGTAATCAGTTTTTCGATTTCCGCGGCAGGCAGCAATCCCTCCAGCGGCCGTACTCCAATTCCGTCATGTGAGGCCGTGTAATTGAGATATGTTTGATCTTCCGGAGTTTCCGGTATTTCCTGCGCCCATCTGCTAAGATATCCGGCATTACCGGTGTGAAGGGCGTGCAACAGCAACGGGGGAAGGCTGAACTGATAAACCATATGGGCTTCATCATGGTTACCAAAATAACTCCAGTTTTCCCGGTTCGGCACGTTGGTTTCCGTAAGAATTACAGTTCCCGGGCAAACCCAGGTGGCAATATCCCGAAAAAGCTTCACTATCTCATGGGTTTCAGGCAAATGAAGACTGGTTGTACCGGGCACCTTCCATACAAAAGCTATGGCATCGAGCCGGATGATCCGGATTCCGCGGGAGATATAAAAAATCAGTATCCGGATCATTTCCAGCAGAACTTCCGGGTTCGGGAAATTCAGATCGATTTGGTCGGCGCTGAAGGTGGTCCACACATCCCTGGGGCCGTCTGCAGTTTCGTATCGTGTAAAAAGGGGGGTGCTGCGGGGCCTGATTACATTGCTGTAATCAGCTCCGGGTTGTGCTTCAATAAAATACCCCCTGCCCGGATCTCTATTTTGCAGGTAATTTTGAAACCAGGGATGTGCCGATGAAACGTGGTTGATCACCAGGTCGGCCATCAGGGTATAACCCGAAAAAGCCGCAAAGTCATCCCATGTTCCAAGGTTCGCATCGACCTCCATGAAATCGCTTACTGCAAATCCGTCATCGGAAGTATAAGGAAAGAAAGGCAGCATGTGAATTGTGTTAAAAGTATCTGCCAAATACCGGTCGGCAAACCGGCTGAGAGTTCTTAAGGGCTTTTCGGCAGCTGACAAGATAGTATTGCCATAGGTAATCAGCACAATATCCTTTTCATTCCACCCGAACTTGCCTTTATAATGGAGGTTTGCCATGGCCAGTATCCGGTTTACCAGTCCCTCGCTGAAGTTCGTTTTATAAATAACCTGCAGATGTCGGGCCACAACTCCGGCAAATTCAGCCATGCCGGCAGCTCTGTTTCCGCTTTGGGGTTTGTTGATCATGGTAAAATCAGATTAATGCAGACCCCGTGTGAAAACGTTGTTAATCAATGGCCCCAGGGATTTTGAAATAACCTGGTGGCCCAGTTTTTCTGACAACACCATCAGATTATGGGCAACCAGCTTGTTCCGATAGGTTACATCAGTAGCAATTTGGTAGGTTGTTTGAATCAACTCCGGATCCAATATGTTATCCTCAACGTAGGGCAGATCAAATCCAAGCGGTTCCAGGTCAGTTTTATATACTCCGTATTTGTTGATGACCACCGGTAAACCGGCCGCCAGCATCTCAAGCAGGTTATTGCCGAATCCTTCAACCTGGCTGAAGTAGGTTCCGATTCCACCGGCAGCAGCTACTACCGATGGTATTTCAAAAAAGTTATAGTACTTCTTATCCACAATAATATCCCGGTGCGACAGGATGTGATCCTCTCCAAAGATCATAAAAACAGCAGATTCAGCATACTCTTCTTTTTTCATCCGGAAATACTCAGCCAGAAATTCCTTATACTTTGCCTGTTCATCGCCTGAATGCCCTGATATTAAGAGTGCTATGCACTTGCGATTTCCGTATTCGTGAAATTTTTTCTCCAGCTCAAAGGCAAGATCAATGGCAAATTCAATTTTTTTGCGTGGCACAATTCGCGTGTGCTGAAGCAATACCAAGGTATTATCCATAGTAAAACCGGCAGATTCAACCATAGAAACCAATCCGATGTTTTTGAAGAAAGAACGGTTGTAGTTGTCTTGTGGCGGAAAGATGAGTTTGTTACCGTTCCAGTCGTTTTCTTTCCAGGGCCATGATATATCATGCGTATTGGGAACAATAACGGTACGTTCTCTGAAATACTCATCGAGCCGGTGAACCCCGTATTCATTGAAAATTCTCTTTGCCAGTTGGGGTTGCGTGCTGTTAATGAAAATAATGCCATCCACATAGGTACCCGGAAGGTATTTCAGGTATTTCCGGATTACCGGGTTGGGATTGGAAAACTGATCCCTTTCAAAATACGAGTCATGCCACCACACCAGAACTTTGGGCCAGATGATGTTTTGTTTTCTGAGTGACTCGAAATAATAGCCCAGCCCGACAGCCGTAATGAAATTATACGGATGCGATGTGTTATGGGCAATGATGATGTCAATACTATTTTTCTGAACAAAATCGGCAATGATGTCCCTTGCAATCAGCGCATTTTCGTGAATCAGTTCATCCAGTGTATTGTCGACCTGATCATTGAATTTGCTTGT
>JAFGOR010000141.1 GCA_016926375.1 Bacteroidales bacterium | reverse complement strand
TCCCGGTGCAGCGAAGCGGAACCGGGAAACCCGGTCTTCCACCCAAATAGCCTGAAGTAATTCAGGCTTTTTTTGTATCTGCCGGTGAATTTTCACAAGGCCGGGCGATCAATTGCAGTATTTACGCTTATTATCCATAGCCCCCATGTTACCCAACCGGATTGCCCGGCTGAAATCGGAACAGGCACTGTCTTTTTGCCCAACCTTGACCTTTACCACACCCCTGTTTGAATAAGCCATGGAAAACTGCGGATCAATATCAATGGCAAGGGTGAAATCATTCAGGGCTCCAACATAATCCTTCAGACTGTATCGCGCCAGTCCCCTGTTATTATATGCATCCACAAACTTCCGGTTGATTTCAATAGCAAGTGAAAAATCATTAATTGCGCCCTGGTAATCCCTGAGGCTCATTCTCGACAATCCCCGGTTGTTGTATGCCTCTTCCTGTTTAGGATCAATTGAAATGGACAGTGAATAATCTTCTATTGCACCGGTAAAATCCTTCATATCCAGCTTTACATTACCTCTGTTGTTAAGACATTCCGCGTAATTGGGATCAATTTTCAATGCTTCTGAAAAGTCAGACAGGGCACCTTCCCGATCATTACTTTTTCTTTTGGCCACACCCCGGTTGTTATAGGCTTTTGCAAATTCAGGTTCAAACCCAATAGCCAGCGTGAAATCATCAATGGCTTCGTAATAAGAACCTTTTTTCAAAGCTTCATTACCCCGGCTGAAAAAAAGTTCAGCCTGTTCATTGAGTCCCTGGTAACCCTGTATCGCATCGTCAAACATATGCTGATGCCTGCCTGTAACCTGTGTATAGCAAAGGTTTACCGAACACAACAGTATTGTGATAAAATAAAATCTGCTCCAGTTCATGATGTTAACTTATATAACCCGGTTATCTTAACTTATTTCAGATTGGTATTATTATCCTGATTCCCGTGATTTGGTTATCAATCAGGTTACAAATATAACCGATTCCTATTTTTAAAACCTGAACCGGTAGAAAATTTCTGTATCCGTGTTTTTTAAGGAACCGAAGGGCAGAACCACCCGAAATGTGCCGCACATTTCTTTAAAAAATTGTACTTTTATCAAAAGAACCTGTGTTTAAGCAGCTGATTTTCAAACCAGCTATTTCAAAAGCGACTAAAAATTCATGCCATGAAATTCAAAAATTTCAAATTTTACCTGATCCTGGTTGCCATGGTTTTAGCGGGGTTCTTTCTGCTTTTTAATGAAGCTGTGATTACCGGCCTGATCATTCTTGGCCTGGGTGTACTGATCTTCTCGGCATGGGAATTTTTTCTCAAGGAGCGGGAACATAAAATAAACGCGCTGACCAGCGAAATAGAGCGCATGAAACAGGAGAACGCAGAACTTAAAAAAGATATTGACGAATTGGCTCACCGGAAGCTTAATATTACGGAAGTTCATGATATACTTGACCTCGGCCTTATTGAAGTGGACAGCAGTTTCAAAAGAACGGTGAACCGGAATTTCAGCAAAGACGGCAGGAATGTTCAGTTCATCGGGGTTTTGCATGTTGATTTTGTGGCGAAATATGGCATTGATATCCGGAATCTCAAATACAAAATTGATGAAGAAAAAAAAGAAATCAGCATAGCCAATGCAAATCCCGGATTTTTGTCATTCTCCAGAAGAAACTGTGTTTGGGAAATTGCCGAAATACTTGAATTCAACGAACCTTTTTTTGGCGCCAACCATTGGAAAACCAATCCGAAACTTGACAGGCTGGCAAACGAAATCAAGGAGGAAATAAGATCCCAAACTGAAAGAGAAACCGAAAACGGACCTAAGGAATTGGAATGGGTAATAAGCCCCTTGCGCAAGCATGTGGAGTCGGCATTGGAATTGATTATGGGAACAAAGGGTTACCGAATCAGGCTGACCGAACTCGATACCGGCTTCTACATGCCACTTGAAATGCCAGATAGAAAAACCCAAATATAATTTCAGCTGATTGCTTTCTGATATTTGATTCTCCGCCTGTTACCTTGTGAACATCTGTCCAGCAACTTAATCCAGATTAAGTGAAACCCTTACACCCACCGACTTGTATTTCAAGTCGCTGAATCCGGCAAACACACCCACACTGCCCATAAGGTATATCTGGCTCACACTGTAACCTACTTCAAGGTAATGTGGTATGTTGTTGCCGGTGAGGTAATTCAGATGAAGATTTTCGCACCACAATTTATTGCTCAGGAAAGGCAAATACTTCACTAATAAATAAGGTGTGGTAAATGTAATATGGGCTTCGGCAAATTCGCCGGAAGTGTTGTTACGATAATAAGGAAGAAGCCTGAAAGCATCTGCGTGGTCAGTAACCAATACCGGTAAATCCTGGTTGTTGAAATACTTGTAATCCATGGCAAAAATATTGTTTGTGTTCAGAAACTTACCGGCTTTGATGTGCCAGGAAAAAGCATGCATCATGCCCCACTCCCTGGTTTGTTTCACCCCCATCTCAAAAAAATCATAATCAGCCGTACTTTTGGCTACTCCCGGAACAGCCATTTTATTCCGCACATAAAGGGTGGGATATTTTGAATGCTGGTAACGCTTTTCACCTTTCGAAATCCTGTAGTAATACCGCGGAGTAAATTCAAACCGTACGTCCCAGAAAGCTTCTTGGTTGTATGTGTTGCGCGATAACCAGCCGGGACTTTCACTGGCCAGGTTTGATGAATAGTCTCTTTCATTGCGGAAAAAGAACGAATAATCAGACTGGTTCACCAGCGGACTTGCCGAACGGTAACCTATTGACGCAGTGAGATTCAGACCGTTGGCCAGGTCGATTTGATTGGAGACAAAAGCCAGTTGCTGCTCATAAAGTTTCATGTAATTCCTTCTGAAGAAAAGCGAGGCAATGGAATTCACTGTATGGTGAATACCTGTTTCGCTGTTATAATCGGCCGATCCTCCAGAAATGTGAAATTTCAGGTTTCCGCGCCTCATCGGCGCATAGCTGTAATTGATGTCGGTCCACCACATCAATTGTTCACGACTAAATGCATAGGCAATGCCCGGTGTGATTTTCAACCGGTGCGCTGAATCGATTCGTTGTTCAAGGCTCAATGATTGCCGGAAAACAAAACCGTCAACGGTATTGAAATCGAAATTATTCAGGGAAAGCAGCCCTTTATATTGAACACGAAGTGTTGAGTCAAACATCCAGAAACCTGTTCCCGAAAAGATTGCGTTGGTAACTTTTTTCATCCTGGGCGGCATACCTTTCTTTGACGCAGAATCTGCCTCCGGCTTTTTGCCGTCCTTTATATTCAGCATACTATCAGACACAGCGGAGATCTTGTTTTCGATTGTCGAAAGGGGTATGGGCCTTATGGTGTTCCAGAATGAAGTGTCGTTTCGTAATGCATCCTTTTCAACAGTCACCTTGCGGTTGTTGTCTTTAATCTCAAGCGACTTTTGATCCGCAGTATCTGCTCGTGCCTCTTTGTTCATAAGCGTCGCCAACTTCACCATATCGCGGTTTGAAAGCGCTTCCTTTTCCATTAGCTTTTCAATTTCCACCTGCTGCTTTGTTTTCTTTTCTTCTGCTTTAACTGGTGCAGCTGGCTCATGTTTGCCTTCAGGTTCATTCACCCTGGCGGGAACAACGGTATTTTTTTTGTTGAGTGTCACACTGATGAACTTTTCTGAACTCGTATACTTATAAGTGGCATTAACCCCCATGAGAGCTGCATCCACAACAATCTGGTGGCTGACCGGAAGCCAGGCTCCTTGTTGTACTGAAGCATAAATGATCTTCATATTCATGTCACCGAAAAACATCTCCATGGACATATCGGCAGAATGCAAACACCACAACTTGTCGACAATAAATAAGTAACCGCGCATCAATTGCTGACTGTTACGCTTGGGTATAACCTTTATTTTAAAAACTACCCGGTTGCCTTCGTCAAAAAATCCCTCGTACCTGTATGAATAATAGTTGAATGCCCTGGGCGACAATGGAGAAATGAATTCATCCACCTCAGGCGCATAAAGACTTGAAGAGATCAGGCCAATGGGATTCACATCCTCATTATTCCAGGGGAATGTGCTTCGGAATGACAACACTTTTTGCTCATACTTGTCGGGGGCCCTGAAATGAATCCGGTTTACCGATTCCTCCATAAAAACATCGCCGGTTTTCAGATGATACTCCTTGCCATTGGCCGACACTACAGCGTGCTTTGAAATAATACGGGGCATTTTCAAAATATTCAAAGTTCCTCTTAAGTATACATCTGCCTCGTATGCATCCACCTGGTTCAAATGAAGTGGGGCAAGGCCAATTACTTTACGCATGATGGCATAGGCAGGATCCTCTTCCCCGGGTGTAATCACTACCTCTTTCACAGCCACAGGCTGCTCTTTCATAATTACATCCATTTGCAAAGTGCTGTTGCCGATCTCAACACTTTTTCGCACCTGGTGAAATCCCATTGCTTTATATACAATAACATGATTGCCGGGTTCAAGCCTGAGTTCATAATTACCCTCAGCGTTTCCGGTAACTCCGGTAAAAGTGGTTTCATCATAGATAACCACAAAGGGAACCGGCTCATTGTTGTCGTTGGTAATACGGCCTTTTACTGATTGTGAAGCACCCGGAAAGGTGGCAGCGAAGTATAATAAAAGAATTGGGGAAATGAAAAACGGCTTATAGCGCATAAAAGAGAATTATTTATGTAACAGGACGATTTCCTATATGGAAATGTTACAGGCAAAGATATAATTCTTATAAATAGCTTACCTGATGCTGCCGAAGGTCTTATTAAAGAGTGTGGGTGAAAACGACCGCGTGCTTCAGAATCTGAGTTCCGGGTTCGCCTAACGGTTTACTGTTTCAATTAATTGTCCCTTTTCACTAAAGTAATCCCACTGGCCAATTTTTTTGTTTTTCTCGTAGCGACCTTTTTCCTTTACCTTACCATTGTGGTAAAGTGCAATGTACGATCCGTTCAGATTATCCTGCCTATAATGTGCTTCAATTGTTTTTTGACCCTGCTCGTTAAAGAATTCCCATTTACCGGATATCTGGCCCTTATGATAACTCCCCTTCCTGCGTAATTGTCCGTTCTTATGCCATGCCAGTGCTTCGCCATGCAAAACTCCGTTTTTGAATGTGAACTCTTCTTTCACCAGATCTGAGTTTCGGAAAACAACAATACACTTACCGGTAAAAGGCCTGTAACTGTCTTTTACATAAAAAACATCAGCGCCTATTTCATCTTCAGAAACGGTAACCTTGCCGCTACAGGCTGCAGTCAACAGTATCAGAATGTAAATATACCATTTCATTGTTTCAGACTTCGTTAATAGTGTTGTTCTGCTACTATTAACGAGATGCTTGTTCACAGGTTCATTTTTGTTGATGAACACAGCAATATGACCAATGAAAACAGCAAATAAAAGGATAAACCGACCTGACTATTTTCTGATTTCGGATTCTCTGGTCCAGTCTTCGGCCCTGCCCACAAACTTCATACCCAGCACGTAACCTTTTAAGGTCATTTTGCTGTCATCGCCATCAAACCACATGAAGCAATCATAGGTTTTACCATTATCGGGATCATAAACAGTGCCCCCTTCCCATCTCTTCTTTTCCGCATTGTATGTGAAATCCTTGAGTATCATCAGGCCCCATATTTTCTTATCACGCTGGGCGGGATCCGGATTATTCACATCAAGTTTATCCTTCTCCGTTTCAAGCCATTCAACTTTTCCGTAATATTTACCATTGGTAGCCTTGAATATCCTAACCTGTGAGGTTCCTTTGGCCGGTACCCAAATACCTGTTATTTTATCAGCCTGACTGTAAACAAAGGATGCAGATAAAAACAAGCAGGCAATCAAAAAGAGACATTTCTTCATAGTATTGGTTTTTTGGTGATATCGGAAATAAAGTTAACTTTTTCTTTCTAATACAACATAATCATAGGTGAAATCGGTTTGTTCTTTCGCTTGATGCTTCTCCTTTGAAATTTCAGTCCATTCCTCCGCATTGATTTCAGGGAAAAAAGTATCCGCATCAAAGCATTTGTTGACCCGTGTCAGGTAAAGCCGCGTTGTGTAAGGCATGAATTGCCTGTAAACAGAAGCCCCCCCGATAATAAATGTTTCCCTGTCCTCTTCACAATGATCCAGGGCTTCTTTTATAGAAGAAACCATAATGCAACCATCAAAGCGATCCTGTGGATTATCGGAAATCACAATATTCCTTCTGTCCTTTAACGGGCCTCCGGGTAACGAAAGAAAGGTATTCTTCCCCATAATAACTGTATGACCCGAAGTGATTTTTTTGAAACGCTTCAAATCGCCTGGTATGTGGCACAGCAGCTTGTTATCTTTTCCAATGCCATTATCACCGGCCACTGCAACTATAATGGATATTTTCTTCATTCCTTATACAGAAATAGCTCCTTTTATATGAGGATGCGGATTGTAATTTTCAAGTGTGAAATCTTCAAACTCAAAACGGTTTATGTCTTTCACCAGGGGG
>JAFGOR010000140.1 GCA_016926375.1 Bacteroidales bacterium | reverse complement strand
TATAGAATCTCTCTATTACAAAGATATTTTTTCACAGAATATTCCAGTAATTGAATATCAATGCATTACAGATTTTAGCTTGACGGCAATGGCCATTCCGCGTATGCCTGACAATATTGCAGCAATATCCCCTGAACCTTTCTCAATATTGATGAAAAGCCTGGGACACAAATTCAAGTACACAGGGAAGTGAAGCCCTCCAATAGGTCCATGTATGGCCCCCATCCCTGATTCTGAATTCATGAGGAATTTCTTTCTTTCGCATGGCAATATGTACCAGTGAATTTCCCTCGAAAAGGAAGTCGTCATCGCCGCAATCGATATACCACCTGACTGCCTTCTTCTGATCCCCGGAAATGCTGTCAATCAGGGCCAATGCACTGTACTTGTTAAAGTAACTTGCTGCTTCTGCATCCGAGATGCTTTCATTACCGCCGCCTGCAAGTCGTTCTTTGGCCTGCTGCACAGAAAGATACCCAACTGCAGCACTGAGCGGACAGGCAGATGAAAATAGTTCCGGATGGTGCAATGCATAAATGAATGTTCCTCCGCCACCCATGGATAATCCTGAAATGGCCCTAAAGCGTTTCTCACTTTTAATGCGGTATTTCTTTTCGACAAACGGCATGAACTCTTCAAAGAAAAAGTCTTCATACCGCCAGGTTCCTTTCACATCATTAAAATAACCGCGCTTTCCGGTATTGGCATCCGGCATCACGATGATCATGGGTGTAGCCTTGCCCTGTTTAATGGCTTCATCGGCAATGTGCAATACCTCTCCGAATTGTACCCAACCGGTTTGGTCATCCCCGGCGCCGTGTAAAAGGTACAACACGGGATAGCTCCGTTGCGAGGATTCATAGTCGGGAGGCAGGTAGATCGCATAGTTCCGCTCCATGTTAAGTATCTTACTGGTCATGGAAAGGTTGTCAAGCACCTTTCCCGACTGGGCAAACATCACTACCGGAAACAGGATGGGCAAAAAAATCAGGAGTTGTTTTTTCATAACAGCACATTTTAGTTTTTGATGGTACACAAGCTTTGATTCTGTAATTTTAATGAAACTGTTGCATTAATGCAATAACAATAAGATAACATAGGATATATTGATGATGCCACAAAGCTGGCTTAAGGAAAAGTATATTAACATGAGATTAACAACACTTCTCCTCAAACCTTTTGGTAATCAGCGCCGATATTTTTAATATTGCCGACAGTTTGGAATTTTTTATCATATTCAATAAAACATTACTCATAAGTTCGGATATTTACTTTTGCTTATTAACCGGTTAATCATATCCTATGAAATCATATAATTCTGCAAAAAAATGCCATTTCTGTCACAAGCCTGTGGCTATTGCATTTTCCATTCTTTTGCTTTCATCTTTACTGACGTTAAGCAGCAGTTGCCGCTCACAGGCGCAACAGAAACCCTACGCAGATATTACCAATGCTGCCGATGAACGGAAAATCGACAGCATTCTGTCGGTTCTCACCCTTGAAGAAAAAGTGAACATGCTTTGTGGAAACGGCAAATTCACCTCCCCCGGAATTGAACGGCTGGGTATTGGTGATTTGCAATATACCGATGGCCCCCTGGGTATTCGCGAAGAAATTGCCAAAGACTCCTGGGAACCGGTTGGACTTACTTCGGATTCAGCTACATTCTTCCCGTGCGGATCGGCCCTGGCCGCCACGTGGAATACTGCCATGCTGTACGAATGCGGATTGGCCATGGGCGAGGAAGCCAAAACACGCGGTAAAGACCTCTTGCTGGCTCCCGCCATCAACATCACCCGCACTCCGCTGAATGGCCGTACTTATGAATATATGAGCGAAGATCCCTTGCTGAATGCCCGGCTTGCAGTAAGTTTTGTGCAGGGTGTTCAGGAAGCAGGAGTTGCCGCATGTGTAAAGCATTATGCTGCCAACAACCAGGAAACCCGCCGTGGATCAGTGGATGTTAATATGGATGAACGCACGCTCCGTGAGATCTACCTTCCGGCTTTTAAAGCTGCCGTTACCGAAGGCGGTGCCTACTCGGTCATGTCGGCCTATAACAAATTCCGGGGTTTCTATTGCGGCGAGAACGAATACCTGCTGAACAAAATACTCAAGGGTGAATGGGGTTTCCAGGGACCGGTTGTATCCGACTGGGGAGGTACACACAGTACGGTAGCTGCGGCTATGAACGGACTGGACGTGGAAATGGGAACCGCCAGGTATTTCAACAAAAACCTGCTCGACTCGGTAAAACAAGGCCTGGTGCCTGTTTCGGTGATTGACGACAAGGTGAAAAGGATCCTCCGGTTGAAGCTTTTTACCCAGCGTACCCCTGTTCCGGCCGGAACACAGGAGGTATCAACACCCGCGCACAACAAAACCGCCTATGACATTGCCGGTGAAAGCATCGTGCTGCTTAAAAACACCCGCAAGAATCTTCCGCTTAAAAACATTAAAAGCAGTAGTATTGTGGTGATCGGAAACAATGCGCTGCAGAAAAACGCACAGGGCGGATTCGGTGCCGGTGTGAAGGCACGTTATGAAATTACCCCGCTTGAAGGACTGAAAAACCGCATGGGTAAAGATGCCCGTATTGAATTTGTGCAGGGTTACAAAGCCACTTATCATCGCGGTAAGCCCTTTGGCATGTTTCCCGACACGCTGCCTGATCAAAAGCTGATTGCCGAAGCCGCCAAAGCTGCATCACGTGCAGATATTGCCCTGCTGTTCATCGGGAACAACCGGGAAGTGGAAACTGAAAATTCCGACCGGAAAAACCTGAACCTGCCGTTTGGCCAGGATGCACTTATTAAAGCTGTGTGTGCTGCCAATCCAAACACCATTTTGGTGGTGGTTGCCGGCGCTCCGGTGAATCTTCATGTAGCTGATTCGTGCGCCTCATCCATATTGTGGGCCTGGTTTAACGGTTCACAGGCAGGTTATGCACTTGCTGATGTTATTCTCGGCAAAATCAATCCATCCGGTAAACTGCCCTTTACCATTCCGGTCAAACTGAACGACTCTCCCGCCCATGCACTGGGAACCTTCCCGGGTAAAGAAAAAGCGGAGTATACCGAAGGAATCCTGGTTGGTTACAGGTGGTTCGATACCAAAGACATAGCTCCTGCTTACTGCTTTGGACACGGCCTTTCATACACCGATTTCACCTACGGGGAACCCCAAACCAACAAACCTGCTTATTCCCGCAAGGACACAGCAATAATTACTTTCAATCTGACCAATAAAGGTGAATATGACGGTTATGAAACGGTTCAGCTCTATGTAAAAGAAATGGATCCGAAGGTAACCCGGCCTGCCAAAGAATTGAAAGCATTTAAAAAGATGTTTGTAACTACCGGCAATGAAACTGCCGTTACGTTGTCGCTGCCCATTGCCGATTTGGCCTGGTTTGATGAAAAGCTGATGAACTGGGTTGTCAACCCGGGAACTTACCAGCTGGCGGTTGGCTCTTCTTCAAGAGACATCCGGAAAGTTGCTCAGATCAAAGTGAAATAACGGCTTCTAAGCAACCGCTACCAGTTCTTTCATTTCCGGGAACTTTTTACGGATAGCCTGTTCAATGCCGGCTTTTAAAGTCATCATGCTGAACGGGCATCCGTCGCATGCACCTGTTAAGCGCACCTTTACAATATTGTCGGGAGTAATTTCTACCAGTTCCACATCGCCTCCGTCAGCATTCAGGTATGGCCTTACTTCACTGATTGCCGCGTTAATATTGGCCAGGATGGTCTCATGCTGATTGTTCATAGCCTCTGTTTTAGTGTGCAAAATCACTGCGTTTTTTGGTAATCTCAACTACTTTGGTGGGCTCCAGATTGGTATTCCGCTTAATCAACTGAATAAGCAGATTGTCGGCAATGCTTTTAAATGCCTCACCCGCAGGTCCCTTTGAAAGCACCGCCGGTGTACCCGAGTCTCCGCCTTCCCGGATTCCCTGCACAAGCGGAATTTGTCCGAGAAGCGGAATGCCATATTGTCCGGCAATTTTTTCGCATCCGTTTTTCCCGAAAATATAATACTTGTTTTCAGGTAGTTCAGCCGGTGTGAACCAGGCCATATTTTCAACCAGTCCCAAAATGGGTACATTCACAGCCGGAGCCCGGAACATATTAATTCCTTTCACCACATCGGCCAGCGCCACATCCTGCGGTGTGCTAACGATTACAGCTCCTGTTACCGGAACACTCTGAACCAGTGTAAGGTGGATATCGCTGGTTCCCGGAGGCAGGTCAACAAACATGTAATCCAGCTCGCCCCATTCAGCATCACCCAGCAATTGCTGAAAGGCTCCCGATGCCATGGGACCCCTCCATATGGTGGCTTCGTTGGGGTTAACAAAGAACCCTATTGAAAGTGCTTTAACCCCATAGCGTTCCACCGGTATGATCAGATCTTTTCCGTTCACCTTGTTAACAAAAGGATTGGTAAATTCGGCATTGAGCATTTTGGGAATCGAAGGGCCAAAAATATCAGCATCAATAAGCCCTACCCTGGCACCTGTGGCTGCAAAAGCCACGGCAAGATTAACCGCAACCGTGGATTTACCCACGCCTCCTTTACCCGAAGCTACCGCAATGATGTTGCGGACTCCCGGCAGGTATTGTCTGGGTGCAGCAACCGGCCTGGATGGCACACTCAAGGCAATCTCAATGTTTACACCCTCTCCAAATGATTCCTGAATAACTTGGATACAGGCTTTTTTAATGGAAGATTTCAGGGGATCATTGAAGGTCGGAAATTCCAGCGAGAACTCAATCTTACTGTCAGCAACAACAAGGTTATTCACCAGGTTCATGGCAATGATGTCCTTGCCCGAGGCAGGATGAACAACTTTTCGCAACACTTCCAGAACCTGATTCTCAGAAATATTCATATCCTGAACGATTAGAAATGAAGATTAGATTCAGGACAAAGATAATTATTATTTAGATTAATTCTTTATAAGGATCCCAAAAGACCCTGCTGAATTCCACTATCCGGTCGTTTTCAACCGCAATTCCTTCGCTTTCCAGCAACTCCTGCATCATATCGGGATGCCTGAAATGGTGCTTTCCGGTCAGCAGGCCATTGCGGTTAACCACCCTGTGTGCCGGTACAAAACCGGGTTGCAGATGAGAGGCATTCATGGCCCATCCTACCATGCGCGCGGCTTTTGGTGCACCTGTAAACCGGGCAATGGCGCCATACGTGGTTACCCTTCCGGCAGGAATCAGTCTGACCACATCGTATACCCGGTCAAAAAAACCATCGTTGTCGCTATTTGTCAACTGTTTCTTCAATTGTTTTTTCATGGGGCAACTCAAAGCACAGGTAATTGATTTTCATTCCCTGATTCAGAAACTGCTGTTCGTAAAAGGTTTTGATATCCAGGATGTCATTGCACATTCCGGAATGATAAAGATCATTGGTCTGATGTCTGATGACCAGGTTGTTGTTCCGGGCCAGTTCAAGGGTGTACTCATAAAGCCCGGTGCTGTCGGTTTTCAGATGCACCAGTCCGTTGTTTACCAGGAAGTGTTTGTAGTTGTTCAAAAACCGGGCAGAAGTCAGCCTTTTGCGCTTCTTTTTCAGCTGCGGATCAGGAAAGGTAATCCAGATTTCCTCCACTTCTCCCGGGCCAAAAAAAGAGGTGATCTGTTCGATGTGTGTTCTCAGAAACAACACATTGGGTAGTTTTTCGGAAAGGGCTGTGCGGGCGCCGCGCCACATGCGGGAGCCTTTGATGTCAACCCCGATAAAGCTTTTCTCCGGGAATCTCCGGGCCAGGCCCACAGTATATTCTCCCTTGCCGCATCCCAGTTCAAGAACAACCGGATGGTGATTTCCGAATCGTTCCTGATTCCACTTTCCCTTTAGCGCATAATCTTTCCCGAAAACTTCTTCAAACTCAGGTTGCACCACATTTGAAAAAGTTTCCATTTCAGCAAATCGCTGCAACTTCTTTTTTGTCATGAAATAGAAATGAAATTTTTCACCTTTTTGAACGGGCCTTTTCTATTCTCAGTCCGATATCGGTTACATGCTTCAGTTCTTCTACCCACATGGCCTGTTCAACATCAAACTGGTAGATTCCGCGCAACGGGAAGCGGATGTTTTCGCGATAAGGTAAATATAAAGTATATACGGAAGCAGCTCCTTTTCCCAGCCATTTCCCCCTGTCGTCGGCCAGCACAATTTCAACCGTATCCCGCAATGTCAGTCCCGAAGGTGCATGCGTGGTAACAAACAGATACAGGTTGCTGTACTCGTATTCTCCCGTGTTGCGTACCGAGAGGTACACATTTTGTGAAGTGGCTGTATCACTGATGTTGACATTGAAATGCAGGATATCGTGACTATTCCAGGTATGATCTTTAAATGACCTGTATTCTTCAAACACCCTTTGCCGGTCACAGGAAAAGAACGTTAACAGAATACATACGAACAGGAAGGCCTTTTTCATTTTATCGGCGGCGTTTGTGATGATGCTTTTTATTGGGTCTGGGAGCAGGCTTATCCTCAATGCGCGTCAGAATCTTTTCGTCAACTGCATTTTTGTATTGGTAATCAATAATGGGCGCAATATCCACATTTACAGTACTTTCCAGTTTTTTGATTTTTTCGCCCTTCCGGTTTTTGGCAATGATTTCCTTTACCTGGTCCACGGAAAGGCAAACGATTTCCGCAGGCATTTCTTTTTTCGAGGAATACCACATCAGGCGTTTGAAAACGTCGGTTTTCTGATGGTAAAACGAACCCTGTTCGGTATCAAGTGGTATGGATGTGCTGGGAAAATCTTTTTGGGCATCCAGGTAACAGGACAGTTCGTAATTCAGGCAACATTTCAGCTTTCCGCACTGACCTGCCAGTTTCTGAGGATTGAGAGAGACTTCCTGGTACCTGGCTGCATTGGTGGTTACCGATACAAAGTTGGTGATCCAGGTGGAACAGCAAAGTTCACGTCCGCACGATCCGATTCCTCCGATTCTTCCGGCTTCCTGCCGGGCACCAATCTGCTTCATCTCGATCCTTACCTTCAACTGCTCTGCAAGTACCTTGATGAGTTCCCTGAAATCAACGCGGTCATCGGCTATGTAATAGAAAATGGCCTTGGTACCATCGCCCTGGTACTCCACATCCCCTATTTTCATGTCGAGTTTGAGATCCAGTGCTACCTTCCTCGACCGGATCATGGTGGTGAACTCATGCGACATCGACTCATTCCATTTGTCGATATCAGCAGGTTTTGCCTTGCGGTAAATCTTACGGAATTCAGTACCTTCAACAGGTATGTTGTTGTTTTCAAGTTGAAACCTGACCAACTGACCTGTCAGTGATACAATTCCGATGTCGTGCCCCGGTGAGGCTTCCACGGCAACAACATCACCTTTTTTTAATTTCAGATCGTTGACATTCTTATAATACCCCTTTCGGGTATTTTTAAAACGGATTTCAAGAATATCACAATCCTGGTATGATTCGGGAATGTCATGTAACCAATTCGTGTTGTCGAGTTTGTTGCCTCCCATGTCAACACAGGTAAACGATTCCGACGCATCTTTAAGTAATTTATGGCATCCACGGCCATTAAAACCGTTGGTCATTAGTCTTCATTTTTAGCTGTAAAAGGCAAAAGTAAAAAAATAAATGGTACCGAAGGAGCAAATAATCCATATTGGCTCCTTCATGTCATTCCGTAATATTCCAGGTGATCTCATGATCCCAGCTCGATCGCAGGTCAACCGCTGAACTGCCCAGGTATGTTTTTTCCGGTTGAACATGCTTCAGGTAATTGCCGGTATCCCACTTCCCATTTCCATTTCGGTCGTAAATGCCTTTCAGGTGATACTTTCCAGGTGACAAAAAATCAAAAGTGATCAATCCCTGAACTGTGGCAACTTTTGAAGCAACCACCTCGCTCTTGCTATTTAAGAGCTGAACTATCATGGGGTACTCACCACCAGAAAGCGTTAACAGAATTCTTCCATAATAATCCGTTTTCTGGGTTGTAAAGCCCAGTAATACCGAATCGTTGGTATGTCCATAGATATCAACAGCTGCCCCCGGCTTCAGCAAAATCCGGTAT
>JAFGOR010000139.1 GCA_016926375.1 Bacteroidales bacterium | reverse complement strand
TCATACACCCAAAATGGTTGACCAGTACCTGAAAGATGAATGGGACTATGTAATTACGGTATGTGACCATGCCAACGAAACCTGTCCCCTGTTCATGGGAAAAGTGAAACACCGTTTACATATAGGTTTTGAAGACCCTTCGCATACAACCGGCTCCGATGAATTTATATTAAGTGAGTTTTACAGAATCCGCGACCAGATTAAAAGTGAATTTCACAAACTTTATGTTGAACATATTAAACCTCAATTATGAAAACAGAAGACTTAAAATTAGTTGTGAAAGAAAAATACAGTGAAATAGCAAACCAGTCAAAGACACAAAATAAGTCGTCCTGTTGCGGCAGCACAGGTTGCTGTTCCACCGTTGATTACGCAGTATTCAGTGAAGGATATGAAAAACTGGAAGGTTATCATCCCGATGCAGATTTGGGTTTGGGATGTGGCATTCCAACGGAATTTGCCCAAATTCAAAAAGGAGATACCGTGGTTGATTTGGGATCGGGTGCCGGGAACGACTGTTTTGTTGCCCGGGCCCTGGCGGGTGAAACAGGGCATGTTATTGGAATTGATATGACCGAAGCCATGATTGAAAAAGCCCGGTCGAATGCAGCAAAACTAAGCTTCAACAATGTTGAATTCCGTTTTGGTGACATTGAAAACATGCCCGTTGAAAGTAATAAGGCCGATGTTGTTATCAGCAACTGCGTTCTCAATCTTGTACCCGATAAAAACAAAGCCTTCAGTGAAATTTTCAGAATCCTTAAACCGGGCGCTCACCTTTCTGTTTCGGATATTGTTTTGAGAGGAGAATTACCCGAAAAAATAAAACAGGCTGCCGAAATGTACGCAGGTTGTGTTTCGGGTGCATTGCAAAAAGATGATTATTTAAGAATAATGGAAGAAAACGGGCTGGTCAGCATTAAAATCCAAAAAGAAAAAGCAACCCCGATTCCTGATGAAATTTTATCAGAGTATCTTACGCAACAGGAAATAAACCTGTATAAACAATCAGGTGCCGGTATTTTCAGTATTACGGTTTATGCCGAAAAACCGATAGCATAGATCAGATTGTAGCGCAATCACCCCCTTTATAAATGTGCCTATTTTCAATATTATCAAATACAAATTATGAGCAAAATACAAGGTATATCATTTTTCGACCGCTACCTGAGTTTATGGGTAGCCATATGCATTGTCATTGGTATCGCCATTGGTAAATATTTACCAGTTATTCCTTTCATTTTAGGCAAACTTGAATACGCTAATGTTTCCATTCCAATAGCAATCCTTATTTGGATTATGATTTTTCCGATGATGTTGAAGATTGATTTTGGCAGCGTTGTGAATGCAGTGAAAATGCCTAAAGGACTTACCATTACACTGGTGGTTAATTGGCTAATTAAGCCCTTTAGCATGTTTGGGATTGCATATGTGTTTTTCTATGTCATTTTTAAGGCAATAATCCCTGAAGAACTAGCCAGGGAATATCTGGCAGGAGCTGTTTTACTGGGTGCGGCACCTTGCACGGCCATGGTGTTTGTGTGGAGTCACCTTACTAAAGGGAATCCGGCTTATACGCTGGTTCAGGTTGCCATTAATGACTTAATAATTTTGGTTGCATTTATCCCAATTGTTACCTTCTTGTTGGGTGTGAGCGGAATCTCAATTCCCTGGAACACTCTTATCATTTCAGTTGTTCTTTTTGTTGTGATACCTCTCGTATTAGCTATACTAACAAGGCGTTTTGTTATCACGCGCAAAGGAACGGATTTTTTTGAAAACGTTTTTCTGCGGAAATTCACCAGCACAACTATTTTTGGTTTATTGGTTACATTAATAATCATATTCTCATTTCAAGGCGATGTAATCTTTAAAAATCCTTTCAGTATTCTGCTTATAGCCATACCACTTATTATTCAAACATTTCTGATATTCTTTATCGCTTACGGTTGGGCCTATAAATGGAAACTTCCTCACAATATTGCGGCACCAGCTGCCATGATTGGCGCAAGTAACTTTTTTGAACTTTCGGTTGCTGTTGCCATTGTTCTTTTTGGTCTGAATTCTGGCGCCACTCTTGTAACTGTTGTTGGAGTACTGGTTGAAGTGCCGGTAATGCTTACATTAGTTAAAATTGCCAATCAAACAAATACGAAGTTTCCGAAAGAATGAGCCGTTTATTAGCCGGGTAAGCAGTATATTGAACCTCGTTAAAATATTTAGCATGACCGAGTACTTAATCGGCGGCATATCTTTTGTTGCTGCCTTTATATTCTCCCTGGGCGGCGTAGGTGCTGCAGTAATTTTAATTCCTGTTTTGGTTTCATTTGGCATTCCAATCGGAATTGCAAAACCAGTGGGACTTTTTTACAATACTGTTAGTTTAGCAGGCGCCAGTTTTTCGAATATCAGAAATAAAAGACTCGATTTTAGAATTGCAATCCCTATCATCATCTTCTCCTTTTTGTTCGCTATTGTTGGCGCCTGGATGTCACAATATATTCCCGGAAAAATTATATTGATCCTATTCATCGGATTTCTTTTATTCTCCGGATTTATGTTTTTGCTTCACAAAAGGAAAGAACATGACAGCTATCGCGAAGACAGACCCTATTTGCCCCTTTCTGCCATCGGGGCTTTAGCCGGCTTGTTATCAGGTTTGCTTGGTGTTGGAGGTGGAGGTGTTATTTCACCACTTATGTTCCTGCTGGGATACAACCCTAAAAAGATAACGGCAATAACCGCTTTTGTCATTCCTTTTTCATCTTTTTCCGGTTTTCTCACTTATTGGGCCATGGGAAGTATCAATTGGAAAATACTTGTCATCGCTTCCACTGCCGGAATTGCCGGGGCAATGCTGGGAACCATGTTTCTGCACAATAAAATGGATACGAATAGCGTAAAAAAAATACTGGCAGTTATCTTATTACTAATGGCCATTAAAATGGCTGTTGGGTTGTGGTGATATTTGTACTTTCATTCTTCATGAGTAAGAGTGCCGGTAATGATCACACTGGTAAATGGTTCAAGAAGAAGTGTTTCTTATGATCCTATAAAACCGTCATTAGTGAACGATTGCCCATCATTAAAGCACGAAAGAATCTGATTAATTACCAAATCGTCGAATTATCATATTGTCAAACCTGCCTACCGGCAGGTAGGTTGCCTAACTGCCTAATTAAACAATTGTCAAATTGTCACCTTTCCTCTAAACCCCCTGGATGCATAATATGAAGAAGCGCCATTATGATAGACAAAAACATGATTGTAGCGGCGGTCGCAGAAAAGCGCCCCACCCAGTTTCCGGATATCCTGGGGTGTTTTCACCCAGCTCGATGTTTTCAGATCGAAATCCCCCAGTCGCTGCAACTCCCTGTATTGTTCTTCTGAAAGCATTTCGATACCCATGGCTACGGCCATGTCCAATGCATTGTACTGGGGCGCGTGTTCCTTTCTGGATTCCATCGCCTGGCGGTCGTAACACGTATTTCTTCGTCCCGTAGGGCTTTCCGCCGAGCAATCAAAAAAGTGGTATTCATTTGTACAATTGTCGTAATAAACAACATCGGGTTCCCCGCCGGTTTTTTCCATCTCATAAAGCGTACGGAGCTTTTCCGGTTTGGAGTCTAACCGGGCTTGAATCTCTGTCCACTTCAACTGTTTATGACGATGCATGTTTTTTTCAAAACGATCTTTTACGGCACTGAGAAGTTCCTGGCGCTGCTGGGGTGAAAGCTCCCTGGTTTCATTAGGTATTGTGGTCATCGTTAAGGTTTTTTGTTGTTTCAATAAAAAACAATGGATGCAGTGTTTTGTTCTTATTTTTTATCTTTAGCGTTTCATGACTTTAACGGATACTGCAAATAGAATTTGTAGTAACCTTAATTGCGCTAATAACAATTGAAACATATGGAGGCATTTACAGTAAACCCCTTTGACCCCATAGCCAAAGAATATGATCAATGGTTTGACGACAATAAGACCGCATATTTATCGGAACTGGAAGCATTGAAATTTTTTATGCCTGTTCAGGGCAAAGGGATTGAAATAGGTGTGGGAACCGGACGGTTTGCCTCACAACTCGGAATTAAATGTGGTGTAGAACCATCGGAGCGTATGGCATCACTCGCCAGGCAGCGAGGTATTGAAGTTGTTACCGCATTTGGTGAACAAATGCCCTTTCCTGACTGCAGTTTTGATTTTGCCATTATGGTAACCGTGGATTGTTTTGTTAGTGATATCAGGCAGGTGTACCGCGAAGCCTTCCGGGTCATCAGGAATGGCGGTGTATTAATCATTGGTGCCATGTGTGCAAGCCACCCGCCGAATACGACCAGGATCTTTCGCAAATGTTAAAAGAACTGATAAAGCAAGGCGTACCCGTTGAGGTATGTGGCACTTGTATGGCGCGCTGTGGAATTTACAAGAACCATCCTTACTTTGAAGGTGCAAATAAATCAACCATGGGTTTTTTGGCTGATTGGACAGCCGATAGTGATCAGGTGCTTACTTTTTAGTATTGTTTATTTAATTATTTTCCTATTTTTGCATCAGTAAAGCACAACAAAAGTGAATACATTTCTCGCCCATATTCTTTATAACGTGGTCACTGTGGTGGTCGTGGGAGATTTATGTGTTCACCGCAGATAAAGAATATTGTATCAACAGATATAAAAACCCTGCAGGTGAAAAATCCGGCAGGGTTTTTTGTTTTTATTAACGCTAAACTCACAGACCATGAAACACACAGGAGCGGAAATTATCATCCGGATGCTTGAAAAGAAAGGAATCAGAATCATTTCCGGAATTCCCGGAAGTGCAAACCTTCCGTTGTACAAGGTTTTGCACGACAGTAACATCAAACACGTGCTGGCGCGGCAGGAACAGGGCGCCGGTTTCATTGCCCAGGGTATGGCCCGAAGCACCGGCAAAGCGGCCGTGTGCTTTGCCACATCGGGACCCGGAGTTACCAACCTGCTCACCGCCATTGCCGATGCAAAAATTGATTCGGTACCAGTGGTAGCATTTACGGGTCAGGTAGCCACCAACATGATTGGTACCGATGCCTTCCAGGAAATCGACACCTACGGGCTGACCATACCCATTACCAAGCACAATTTTCTGGCACGTTCGGCAGCTGAACTGCTGGAAATCATTCCTGAAGCCTTTCGAATTGCCGAATCCGGACGTCCCGGTCCTGTTGTAATTGATGTTCCCCGCGATGTTCAGTTGCAGGAACATACCTTTGATGAATGGCCTTGTTTTCATGAAAAACACAATCCGGCAGCTATCGAAAAAAACAATCCGGATACCCTTGCCATAACCATCAACAGCGCCCGGCGGCCAATTATCTTATTTGGAGGGGGCATCATTGAATCGGCATCGGAAGGGCTGTTACGGCAACTGGCCGAAAAAAGCAATATCCCTGCAGCCTCAACCTTGCGTGGCCTCGGTGCATTTGCTCCCTCCCACCCGCTTTACCTGGGAATGATTGGTATGCACGGAACAAAATATGCCAACCGCCTTATTGAGCAGGCCGACCTGGTTATTGCCCTGGGGTTCCGGTTTGGCGACCGGGCAACCGGTAAACTGTCTGAATTTTGTAAAAATGCAACCATCATTCAGGTTGATATTGACAAAGCAGAGATCGGAAAAATCAAACCGGCACATCAGCACATGACTGCCGATCTGTATATCTTTCTGGAATCGATACTGCCCTTGATAGAAGAAAACAAACGCACGGAATGGATCCACCAGGTAAACTTCACCAGGCAGCAATTGCCCTATGTAAAAGCCCCTGTAAATGGCGATGTATTTCACCCCCTGCGCATTATTGATGAAGTAGCAGCACATGTCCCTTCAGACACCATCATTTCTACCGACGTAGGTCAGCATCAGATGTGGGTTGCCATGAAATATCCGTTCACAATGCCCAGAACCTTTCTCACTTCAGCCGGTTTGGGAACTATGGGATTTGGGGTTCCTGCTGCAATAGGTGCCGCACTGGCAAACCCCGGCAGAAAAGTAGTTTGTTTTTCAGGCGATGGTTCGTTTTTGATGAATATGCAGGAAATGGCAACAATAGCCGAGGAACAACCCAATCTGGCCATATTGCTGTTCAATAATGGTTATTTGGGACTGGTACGACAGCAGCAGGAACTCTTTTACGACGGAAAGTTTATTGCATCACAGTTTCACGCAATACCTGATTTCGCCATGATAGCAAAAGGTTTTGGCATCAAGTCATTTGATATGGCTAAAGAAGAAAACCCGCTGTATGTTCTCAGCAGCGCTTTGCGCCTGAAAGAACCGGTTTTCATCAACATTCCGATTAACTACTCCGAAAACGTATATCCCATGGTTCCTCCCGGGGCTGCAAACAAAGCAATGATTGGCTAACCTAAAAAAACCAAAGACAATGAAACAGCATAACCATACAGTAATTGAACTGATTGTAAACAATCATCCGGGTGTTATGTCACATATCACCGGATTGTTCTCACGGCGCGGGTATAACCTGGAAGGAATTCTTTGCGGTGCACTGGGCGAAGGTTCTACCAGCGTAATGTACCTGCTGGTGAGCTTGAATGAACAATACATGCAAATCATCAGCCAGCTTGAAAAGCTGCATGATGTAATTGAACTAAAAGAAAGAAGTGAATACGACCACAGTGTGTTTTACAAAATTGACAGTCTGTTCGCAGAATAGAATTGAGGACTTACTGAAAAATCCTTTAATTTGGCGTCATTGTGAACAAGCATTCTGGAGTTTACTCATGAATGAAATGCTATTATTTCATCTGTTTATTTTAATTTTATTTCAATGGTACAGACCCGCCTGCCAACGACCTGTCCGGCAGGCAGGTGTAACATCCTAATAATCATTACCGTGTGTGAAGAAAAATTATACATGGATGTTTCATTAAGCAGAAATGGCGTATTTTTATACTGTAGGATAACCTGCAATAATTCATGAGTAAAAACCAAATATTGGGATTGGAAAGAAATGTGTTCTTCACCGGACTTACGAGTTTTTTTACCGATACATCCATTAAATTAATTTATAGTGTGATGCCCCTGTTCCTGCTGTCGATGGGCGCATCAAAAACAGCCATTTCACTGATCGAAGGGATTGCAGAAAGCACTGCCTCATTGCTAAAAGTGTTTTCGGGTTACTGGAGTGACAGAATAGAAAAAAACAAGCCCTTCATGCTAATCGGATATGGCATAACTGCCCTGGTCACACCCTTGTATGCCTTGGCGGGAAAACCAGTTCAGGTTTTGCTTATCCGGTTTCTCGAACGCATCGGAAAAGGAATCCGTACCGCTCCGCGCGACAGTCTGATCAGCGCTTCGGTACAAAACAATGAAACCGGTAAGAGTTTCGGGTTTCATAAAGCAATGGACAACAGCGGTGCCATTATCGGCCCGCTGACAGCCTTCTTGCTTTTGTCGCTTTTCCCGCTGAACTATACCCATATTTTTCTGATAGCTACCATCCCGGCATTATTGGGGGTTATTACCATTGCCCTGTTTATTAAGGAAGCAAAAGCACAAAAGAATGAAAACCGCCTGGCATTCCGCTTCAAGCAACTTCCGCGAAAATTCTATTTCTTCCTGATCGTTATTTTTGTGTTCACCCTTGGCAATTCGGCCGACGCACTTCTGTTGGTGAAAACTGCCGAAACCGGGATCGACAAATCCTATGTCCCTTTTGTGTACATGATCTTCAATTCGGTATCGGTATTCCTTGCCATTCCAGCAGGAAAGCTTTCTGACCGCATTGGGCGCGAGAAACTGATCATTCTGGGTTTTCTGGTTTATGCAGTTGTATATTTCCTATTCGGAAAATATAACCACATCGGTATTTTCATTATTCTTTTTATCATGTACGGCTTCTACAGCGCATTAACCGACGGAACACAAAAAGCACTGGTCTCCGATTTGGTGAGTAAGGAACTGAAGGGTACCGGTTTTGGATTGTATCATGCCGTTTTAGGTGTAACACTGCTTCCGGCAAGCTTAATAGCAGGTGCCTTATATGATAAAGTAGATGCCCAGGCACCCTTTTATTTTGGCTCGGCCATGGCATTTGCAGCCTGTCTGCTGATGGTGGTGTTTGTGATTTACAATAGAGCTCATGAATTGAACGATACCAAATGACAAATGCTACCGCCATACTTAAACAGGCTTGTCGAATAGCGACTGTATTGTCACTTTTTTATTTTCGTGATTTTGCAAACCTGGGTAAAAAATACCAGTACATTGTTTCCTGGTATTGGTCAATTTGCTTTTATAAGCATATAGTTCACGAACCAGGCGTGGGGCATCTGCAACATGATGGAAATACAACATCTTTGTATTTTAGATCTTGGTTATTATCAGGGGTATTGCTATATTTGAATGCCCGGCTGACAAAATATATCTATTTGTTTCATGCAACCACAGATCAGTATGCTCACACCCAGAAAAGCCATCAACAAAGCCTTTCTGAAAGTCAAACCCAACCGCTCCGATATTGAACGTTTCAAAACCAATCTCAGTCAGTTGATCAACCGGATCAACGACCAGGAATCGGAAGAATTTCATAAAAACCTGGTTATTGATTTCCTAAAGAAAACCTATTACGATCCCCGGCACTTCATCAACACCAAAGGCAAAAACGACCTGGTGATCCATAACAGCGACAAAGCTGCTTCCACGGTGGGCGTTATTGTTGAAGCCAAAAAGCCAACCAACAAAGCCGAAATGCTTTCACGTGATTACATCAACGTAAAAGCCTTTCACGAACTGGTTCTGTATTACCTGCGTGAACGAATCACCCATAAGAACATTGAAATTAAATACCTGGTTGCCACCAGCATTTACGAATGGTTCATTTTTGATGCCACACTTTTCGACCGCTTGTTTGCCCAAAACAAAAACCTGGTGTCTCTGTTCAACGACTTTGAAGACGGCCGGCTGGCAGATACGAAAACTGATTTTTTCTATAAACAGGTTGCAGAACCCTTCATAGCCGCTCTGGACCACAACCTGGAATTTACGTGGTTCGATATACGCGATTATGAAAAACCGTTGCGAAACACTGACCCCAAAGATGACAACAAGCTCATTGCTTTATTTAAACTGCTTTCGCCTGAACACCTGCTGAAACTTCCTTTTGTGAATGACAGCAACAGTCTGGATAAACGCTTTTACAGCGAACTGCTGCACATCATCGGACTTACCGAAACCAAAGAAGGAAGTAAAAAAGTGATCGGGCGAAGCGCAGCAGGCCAACGAAACAAAGGTTCGTTTCTTGAGAATGCCATCAACCAGCTCGACAGCCTCGATAAGATATCACGCCTTCAAAATCCTGCACAATATGGGGCAAATACAGAAGACAGGTTGTTTAATGTTGGCCTTGAGCTGAGTATTACCTGGATCAACCGCATCCTGTTTTTAAAATTGCTCGAAGCCCAATTGATTTCTTATCATAAAGATGATCCTTCCTTTGCATTTCTGAAT
>JAFGOR010000138.1 GCA_016926375.1 Bacteroidales bacterium | reverse complement strand
TTTACAGTAGATGTTACCGCCCGATATACCGGGAATCAGTTCCTCGATGATGGCAATACGCAGCAGTATGATGGTTATGCGGTGGCCAACCTGAAACTGTCTGCGGAAATTCCTGTGAAGTGTAACGGAACATTTCAAATTTACGCGGGCATCAACAACCTCACCAATACACATTATGCATCGATGCTGGTGGTAAATGCCCGCGGTTTTGGTGGTACTGAGCCCCGGTATTATTATCCGGGACTGCCCCGGCATTTTTATGGTGGTCTCAGATATATATTACAGGATTAGGTTTATTATTTCATAAGGGTTTGCAGCAGGGTTAACAACGAATCCGTATCAGGCACGTTGTACCGGGCAAATGACGGACTCAGTCCTACCCGTATGGTATAACCAAAATCGGGGATGGCCTGGAACAGGAACTCATCGGTTTTGTCATCGCCGGCTGCCAGTATGAAACCGTAATATTCCATGGCTATCAGCACTGCGGCGGCTTGTCCCTTGTCGTATTTTCCGCTTTTCACTTCCAGTACCTTATGGCCTTCGAGAATTTCAAAATCAGTTTTATGCCGGATGATTTCGGACAGGTCATCACGCAGTTCATTCAGACGCAGTTGTGCGAAATCCATGTCGGCATTACGGTAGTGCCAGGCCAGGCTTCCTGTTTTTTCTTCAATAAAGGTGCCATTGCAGCGATCGACATACTCCTTTAAAATGGGCATCACCGTTTCTTTCCATTGGGCATCTGCACTGATGGTTGATTCCCATTCCTCGCCTGCTTTCCGGATGAAATAACCATGCTCTGCTACCAGGGTAACCGGCACATCGCTGAACTGTTTCTCAAGAAAATCCTTTCCCCTGCCGCTGATGATGACAATATGGTTTTTTGGATCGCTGGTTAGTTTTCTCACTATCTTCAGTGTGTTATCATCAATAACAGCCAGTTCGGGATATTTTGCAAAAGCAACCAGGGTGCCGTCATAATCAAGAAAGAGGATCCGGCGTTCAGCCTCATTATATGCTGCAGTGAGTTTTGCTGTAATGGCAGGGTTTACAAATTTAACACGCATGATTTCCTGTTGGCTTTTAATTTCGTAGGTTTGGTTGAAGAAGTCGTGAGCCCAGGTAAATACATTGTAACTGGCTATCCGGTTTTGCATCCTTTCAGCCCGTGTTTGTTTTTCCTGGGAGCTCATCTCCAATGCTGCCAGTATGGCTTCAGCAATTTCATTGTTGTCGGCAGGATTGATAATAAGGGCTTCGTTGAGTTCGGCAGCAGCACCAGCCATTTCGCTTAAGATAAGGGCACCCTTGTTTTCGAGCTGACAGGCGACAAATTCTTTGGCAACCAGGTTCATGCCGTCACGCAACGGGGTTATCAGCCCCACATCGCTGCAATCGTACAAAGCAATAAGTTCATTGAACGTAAGCGATTTATACTGGTATACGATAGGTCGCCATGAAAGTGTGCTGTATTTACCGTTAATACGGCCTACCGCCGATTCGATCTCCTTCTTCATCTCCTTGTATTTCTCTATACTGTCGCGTGAAGGAACCACCACCATATTGAAAACCACTCTAGATCGCCATCCCGGATTTTTCTCCAGAAAAGTTTCGAAACCCAGTAATCGCGATAGCAATCCTTTGGTATAGTCGAGCCTGTCAACTGAAAAAATCAGTTTCTGTTCACCCAGGCTTTTTCTGATTTTATCTTTTTCTTTCAAAACTGCTTTATCGTAACCGGCCTGGTGAAATTTCTCATAATCAATTCCGATAGGGAATGCATCAGCTTTAACTACCTTATTGGGTGTGAAAAAAATGTTTTGTTTGCATTCATAACCGGTGGTACGTTTCACCGATTTAATAAAGTGTTGGGTATAGTCGTGTGTGTGAAAACCAATCAGGTCGGCTCCCAGCATGCCCTTGACGATTACCTCGCGCCAGGGCCGGGGCAATTGCCGGAATATTTCATAAGAAGGGAAGGGAATGTGCAAAAAGAAACCAATGGTGGCATCCGGAATTTTCTTCCGGATCATTTCGGGCAGGAGCAGCAGTTGGTAATCGTGTATCCAAATAAAATCGCCTGGTTTGATATGTTTGATTATTTCGTTGCAGAATAGTGTATTAGCTTCCTGATAAGCCTCGAAATAATTCTTTTTCATCACACTATATGTGGAGAAGTAATGAAAGAGCGGCCATATCAGGTCGTTGCTAAACCCGCCGTAGAACTGATCGTTGAGCCGTGAAGGGATTTTTACAGGAACAATATCAAAATGTTCGTTTTCTATTTTTTCAGCATCCGGCATATTATCTCCAAATCCGCTCCAAACAATTTTGTTATTGATTAGTGTATTCTTATTTTTTTTAAAGTTTTCCGATAAGGCAAGAATGGCCGATACCAAACCTCCTGCATTCTGTATGGCTTTATAGCCATCTTTTGATCTGACAAACTTGAACGGCAACCTGTAAGCAACGATTACTAACCTTTTGAATTGTTCTTTGATAATCATAACATTTCGGTTTTATGCTTTTGTCGTGTAGGCCGATAAAGTTAGCACCAGAATTTAACAAATACCTGAAAATTGTTGTTTTTTCACTGATTTCTAAGTGTAATACATTTAATAACAAATCATTGGAGCTTGATACCTGTGGATGATCAGATCAGTAATTAATATCACTATTGTCCGATTAAACTCTATTCTGTCCCATCCGGGACTTTAAATTATTACTTAATCTTCTTTCTACCAATATATTGTCCCTACGGGACGGTTCCGTTAGAGCCTGTCCCGCTTCGGCGGGAAACCAGATATCGCGGTAGAAATAGAAAATAACCCGTTTAGCTTTTAAAGTCCCTTAAGGACGTAATAAGACCAGACACTCAAAAGATATAATAAATTTTACCCGGACAGTATTGCATTAATATATAGGTCATGATTCTGGCTTCCTGACCAATCCATCAATATGCTGTCAGTTGAATGCTCCTATCGGATTTTGTCACCCTGAAAATAACCTAAGCCGACGAATTTGGCATGGTTAATGTCAAGAGGCTGAATGATCAGATTGAATTTGTGCCGTCCCAAAAACGGGTGGTTATTATTCTTTCTTCATCATTTGGCAATGACAATTCCGGAATGCAATATCCAATGGGTTTGTCCAAATCAAGAAAGCCTTTTTCAACCGGTTGCATTGCGACAATTAAGGATGTACTGAATCAGGTCTTTTTCTGATGATAAGTAATATCAATACCCATATCACAGCGGCTAAAACTGAATCATAGATAGCAAAATCAATAC
>JAFGOR010000137.1 GCA_016926375.1 Bacteroidales bacterium | reverse complement strand
TTGCTTGCCGATTCCAGTGTGCTTTCGATTTCCTCGGTGGGTTTGCCGATTTTTCCAATCACGCGCCTGAAAATGTTCGCATATGAGGTGTCGTCCTTTCCCAGGTGTTCCGCAGCGGCTTTCATATCACCCTTTCTGAGCAGGTCATTGAAATAGGCCACATATCCCGGATCGATGACCAGGAATCTTCTGATGTCAAGGTATTTTTTGATAATCAGGTAGACGGCAATAATGGAAAGAATTACAATGGGGATGAGGATGTAACCACCTTTGATGAACATGGTGAGGAAATTAATTTCGCCGGCAGATCCGCCGGTTTGTGTCATCTCCATGGCAAATTCTGCGGGGGCTTCCTGGGCAAACAACATCATGCTATTTATCATAAACCAATTTTTCAGTTCAACAGTTTAACGTAAAAAATTCCTAAAGGCTACAAAATTATATGAATTCTGATTGCATCATTCAACTCATGGGCATAAAATTAACCGGAACCACAAATTTAACGGGTATCGGGCGGCCATGACGCATGCCGGGTTTCCAGCGGGGCATGGCCTTTATGGCCTTCACCGCCTCCGCATCCACAATCGGATTGATGCTTCTTTCAATTTTGATGTTGTCAACCAGTCCCATCCTGTTCACTTCAAAACTGATCAGCACAATGCCATTAATTTTCAGCTTGACAGCCTGTGGCGGATAAAAAACGTTCAGTTCAAGATAGCGGGTTACAGCGGCTATTCCGCCCGGAAATTCCGGAAGCTTGTCGAGGTAGCCTCCTGAACTGGCACCCGTTCCATCGCCAAGCAAGTACCCTCCGAATATAACGCTGTCTTCAAGTGAACCGGTGCCCGAAATCATATCGGTATTGGTTTTTACTTCTTCCGGCGGCGTGAATGAATCCTGTGCCGCATTTTCGGTTACCGTGAAATTGTGCATGGGGTCAGGCTGGTTGATCATAGCTTCTTCAAACAGTTCTTCTTCCGGAGAAGCGGCTTTACGCAGGTAGGCATCCAATTCTTCCTTGCTCAGCAACGAGCCATCTACGCTTTTCAGATACGGGTTGGTGGTGGGATTAAGCATGGCTGAGGCGTTACCTGCTGTATTTACATACCAGTAGTAGCCCAGAGCGATGATCAACACAAAAGAAACTGCAATAAGAAAACTAATCAGAACCCTTCTGTAGTAATGCCTTCTGAGTCTGTAGGAACCATATTCCTTGTTCCGGTTCTCAAAAACCATTTCATCAATCGTTTTGCTTACGTCAGTTCTCATTCGTTTACATCCTTATCCTGCCAACGATACTTATTCAGGATATAAAAATACATAATGAATGCAATTATTGTGCTAAAAACAAGCGGCTTTTATAATATTCAAAGCCCCGTCACTGACGGGGCTTTGTGTAACCCTAACCACTACCGTTTAACCTGATAACATAAAATTGAGTTGTTTGAAACAACGTTTTCGGGGAAGAAAATTATGTTGTAATCAAGTGCTTTTTGTTTGCTTTAGCTAAGTTAACACAACTGCAGGTTAACAAAGTCCAATAACTGTTAAAGATTGTTAAAAAGCTTACGGGCACAAAGTTATGAATCCTATCTTTGTTTCATGAGCAAAAGAATCATTTGGATTGTTACGGTTTTCATGGGTTTAGCAATGGCAGCCTTGCTGCTGGTTCAGGCGTATTGGATTAAGAATGCTGTTCTGGTTAAAGAAAAGCAGTTTGACCAGCTGATTACCCGTGCTATGATCGACATAACGCATGAAATAGAGCGGCTTGAGGTGAACAAAATATCCTCCCGGTTATTGAATCCGCTTTCTGCTGATTCCCTTATGTATATGGCACCTGCAGATACCGGTAATTCCGCAGGCCTGCAACCGGTTGGCGTGGCAAATGATGGGCTGACAGAAAGGGAAGACCAGTTGGGCGATATCAGGGAAAGGCGAAAGAGAGAAGCCCGGCAGTTTCTGAACAACCAGCGGTTGTTTGTTGACCGGATTGTAGCCACTATGTTTACCGGGTCGCCCAGGATTGAAGACCGGATTAGTGCCTCCGAGATGGAAAATGTGATTCATAAGGTGCTTACTGATACACAAATTGATTTGCCCTACGAATACGCAGTTCTTCGCATGACCAACGATACTGCATATCACTCTGCGCATTACAACCCATTTGCTGAAGCTGAGTATTACAGTATCCAGCTTTTCCCTAATGACATCTACGCGCATTCCAGCTACCTCAAGATTTATTTTCCCGAGAAGGAAGATTTCCTGTTCCGTTCACTGAGCTATCTGGCCGGATCATCACTACTGCTTACCCTGACCATACTTGTCAGTTTCGCCCTCACGGTGTTCATTATGTTCAGGCAGAAAAGGCTGTCAGAGATCCGCAGCGATTTTATCAGTAACATGACCCATGAGCTGAAAACCCCTATATCTACCATATCACTGGCATCGCAGATGCTGGGCGACAAATCAATTCCTGCTGAGCTCAAAAACATGGGCCAGATATCCAAAATTATCAGCGAAGAGTGCAGAAGACTTGGAAACCAGGTAGAGAAAGTTTTACAAACTTCGGTATTTGATAAGGGTAAAATCAAACTGAAAACTGGTGAGGTCAACATGCATGAGTTAATCAGCGGGGTAGTGGACAATTTTTCCATCCAGGTTAAAAACCGGAACGGTAAGATGAGCACCGCGTTGCAGGCAGAAAGCTTTTTATTGCAAGCTGACCAGGTACACATTACCAACGTGATGTCGAATTTACTGGATAATGCCATCAAGTATTGCAATCTGGACCCCGAGATCAGGGTGGAAACTGCTAACAAGATGGAATTCTTTATGATTGCTGTAACGGATAACGGTATCGGCATCAACCGTAATGATCAAAAGCGTATCTTTGAAAAGTTTTACAGGGTCCCTACCGGTAATGTTCACACCGTGAAAGGGTTCGGGCTGGGATTGAGTTATGTGAAAATGGTTGTTGAAGCACACCAGGGATATGTAGAGGTTGAAAGTGAGTTGCATAAAGGAAGTACCTTTAAGATATATTTACCATTGAAAGACACGCTGCGCCATGCAAAAGATTAAAATTTTACTTGCCGAGGATGATGAGAACCTGGGGATGCTGTTGAGAGAGTACCTCCTGGTTAAATCCTTTGATGCGGATTGGTTTATTAACGGAGAAAAGGCCTATAAGAGCTTTGTAAAAACCCATTATGACCTGTGTATCCTGGATGTGATGATGCCTGTGAAAGACGGGTTTACACTGGCCAGGGAAATCCGAATGACCAATGCGGAAATTCCGATCATCTTTCTGACCGCAAAATCGCTGAAGGAGGATGTGATTGAAGGCTTCAAAGCAGGAGCCGATGACTATATCAGCAAACCCTTCAGCATGGAGGAGCTGCTTTTCAGGGTTGAAGCCGTGATACGCCGTACCAAGAAGGATGCCGCCGGGGCTCAGCAAAATGAATATAAGATTGGGGATTACATGTTTTATCCGAATACCCAACTCCTGAAGTTTGGAAATGACGAGCAAAAGCTCACCACCAAGGAAGCCGATTTGCTGAAGTTATTGTGTGCGAATAAGAATATGGTGCTCGACAGAAATTTTGCGCTGAAGACCATATGGGTTGATGACAATTATTTTAACGCACGCAGTATGGATGTTTATATTGCCAAGCTGAGAAAGTACCTGAGAGATGACCCCAAGGTGCAGATAATCAATGTGCATGGCAAAGGGTTTAAATTGATTGAATCGTAATTAACGTAGAGACGCGATTAATCGCGTCTGTACATGGTAGTTAATAAAAAAACCCCCCCCGCACATTTGCGGGGGGGGGGTTTGTTATTACATCATGCCACCCATGCCACCGGGACCACCCATAGGTGCAGGGGCTTCTTTTTCGGGCTTTTCGGCAACCACACATTCTGTTGATAAGAACATGCCAGCAATGGAAGCTGCGTTTTCAATGGCAACGCGGGCTACCTTGGTAGGATCTATAACACCGGCCTTGAACAGGGGTTCAAATTTGTCATCCTGAGCATTGTAGCCGAAATCGTCCTTACCTTCCTTGATTTTCTGAACAATAACCGAACCTTCCAGGCCGGCATTTTCAACTATCTGACGGGCAGGTTCTTCGAGGGCTCTTCTGATAATGGTAATACCGGTATCCTGATCCTCATTGTCGCCTTTAAGCTTATCAAGAGCTTTTATTGCCCTGATATAGGCAACACCGCCACCGGGAATAATTCCTTCTTCAACAGCTGCACGGGTTGCGCTCAGCGCATCCTCAACACGGGCTTTCTTTTCTTTCATTTCAACTTCGGAAGCGGCGCCTACATAAAGAACGGCAACACCACCTGCCAGTTTGGCAAGTCTTTCCTGAAGTTTTTCACGATCGTAGTCGGAAGTGGTGGTTTCCATCTGCGACTTAATCTGCTTGATACGGCCTTCGATGTTTTTCTTTTCACCTGCTCCGTTTACGATGGTTGTATTTTCCTTGTCGATCACAATCTTTTCAGCTTTGCCAAGCATTTCCAGTTTGGCTCCGTCGAGTGTGAGACCTTTTTCTTCTGAAATTACAACACCACCGGTAAGGATAGCGATATCCTCAAGCATTTCTTTTCTTCTGTCGCCAAAGCCGGGAGCTTTTACAGCAGCAATCTTCAATGAACCTCTGAGTTTATTAACAACCAGGGTAGCGAGTGCTTCACCATCAATATCTTCGGCAATGATGAGCAGCTGACGGCCTTGTTGCGCAACGGGCTCAAGAACCGGAAGCAGATCCTTCATGGTGGAAATCTTTTTGTCGGTAAGCAGGATCATGGCGTTCTCTAAAATCGATTCCATCTTGTCGGGGTCGGTAATGAAATAAGCTGAGATGTAACCCCGGTCGAACTGCATACCTTCCACAACATCCACATGGGTTTCGGTACCTTTGGCTTCTTCCACGGTAATTACACCTTCTTTTTTAACCTTGCCCATGGCTTCGGCAATGAGTTTGCCGATGCTGTGATCGTTGTTGGCTGAGATGGAAGCCACCTGCTCAATCTTGGTATTGTCTTCACCAATGGTTTGCGACTGTTTCTTCAGATCTTCAATAACAGCAATAACTGCTTTGTCGATACCTCTTTTCAGATCCATCGGGTTAGCGCCGGCTGTAACATTCTTAAGGCCAACGGTAACAATTGACTGGGCCAGAACGGTTGCGGTTGTGGTTCCATCACCGGCATCATCGTTGGTTTTGGATGCAACTTCCTTAACAAGCTGGGCACCGATATTTTCAAATGGCTCTTCGAGTTCGATATCTTTGGCTACCGTAACGCCGTCTTTGGTTACCAGCGGGGCACCGAATTTCTTATCGAGAATCACATTTCGGCCCTTGGGACCCAAGGTGACCTTTACTGCATTGGCAAGCTGGTCAACACCTTTTTTCAGTTGTTCACGAGCTTCAATATTGAATTTAATTTCTTTAGCTGCCATTGTATAAGTGTTTTTAAGTTCAAGTTTTATTCAACATATAATATATCGGACTGATTCATGAGCAGGTAATCGTTGCCTTCAATGGTGAGTTCCGTACCGGAATACTTGCCATAGAGTACAACATCACCGGTTTTTACAACAACAGGTTCATCTTTTTTAGCTTCGCCCACTTTAACAACTTCACCTCTCTGGGGTTTTTCCTTAGCCGAATCAGGTATGATAATCCCGCTGGCTGTCTTTTCCTCAGCCGGGAAAGGTTTTATCAAAACCTTACCTGCATTAACTTTTCCTTTAATATTTGCCATTTTATATTTGATTTTAGAGTTAAACTTCATGTAATTGGCCGCAGGCTGTTTATCGAATTCCATGCCAAAGGCACTTTTATTCATTTTACAGGGCAGCGGTTGACATATTTTCAGCCACAAACACAATCGAGCAGTAAAGATACGCTAATAATTATCAGAAAATCAATATATTATTAATGTTGTGCCGAATTTCATGGAAATAAAAAAAGTGTCAGTAATTATGACATACTGACACTTTTTTATTCTCAGGCATCTTTACCTGGCAGAAATACTTTCTTTTGTATCTGCCTGCCTGTGATCAGGCCTGTTTTTATTCCTGTCCCTCTTCGGGCTGGGTAGCCGGAGTTGAAGTTGGATAAGCCGGCATTCTTTCAGGATCAACAGCTGTATTTTCAATCTGGTCCTTGATCCTGGATTCTCTTTGTGCCTCGGTTTCGCGCGGAAGCATAGTAGCCAGAACGCTCAGCAGCAATAACCCTGCGGCCAAACCCCAGGTTGCTTTTTCAATAAATTCTGTGGTGCGTTTTACCCCCATAAACTGGTTCGATGAAGAAAAACTGGAGGCCAGTCCTCCGCCTTTGGGATTCTGAACCAGCACTACGAGAATCAGTAATATGCTTGCAAAAAGGATAATGCCAATGATAAGTCCGTACATATTGTGTTGATTTACTGTTTGTTCTTTAATTTTTTAATATCTTCAATCTGACCCGCAAAGTAATCACTTTTTTCCGGATATTTCAAAATTAATTTTTCATAGGCAAAGATCGCCTTGCTGTAATAACCCTGTTTAACATATATCCTGGCCAGCGTGTCGGTGAAAATGCCATCATGTTCCTTAACACTGTCTTCTGAAATATCTACCTGGGGCTGGTCACCTTTCGTCGGTTGAATTCTTGGACTGGTCTCAATAAACCGGTCGATCAATTCCTTTTTATCAGCTGACTTGTTCTCTTCCTTCAGCTCATTCCCGTTTGCCTCGGGCAGTTTTTCTAAGGGTTCATTGTCGGATTCCAGGGTAAAGAAATCCGGGTCATCCTGCCTGGCTTCCCCGGCTTCCAAATCTTCCGCTTTTCCATAGGTTTTTTCGATATCCAGGGCTATTTCGGGAACCAGCTCTGCTTCTGCAGGGTCAATCAGCTCAAGTTCCTCAAGCTGGCCTGAAAGCAGGTGTGCGATATTATCGCGTAATGTGGGAGGAGTGGAGGCTACGGGTTGTGCCGGAATTCCGGCAGGAGGTGAAACGGGTTGTTCGGTGACCGGTTGATCTGCTAAAGGAACATCTTCAATTGCTACTGCCACCGGAGGCACCTGTGCTTCTGAAAATTCAGCATCCGGCTGATCTGTTGTGGCTTCCGAATCGTTCTCCACGGCATCATCACTTTCAACAGAAAGCGGATAAAGCAGATTGTACAATACCATCCGGTCGGGAACATAAGCTGCTGCGGACTCAATTTCAGCCTTACAGTTTTCATTTCCAGTCAGAAATTTCGTTTTAAGAGCGAGAAGATGGGCTGTCTGGAAATAGGGGTATTGATCCCTGATCTTTATTATTTTATCAGACGATTCACTGTTGAGCCGCTCCGGATGTTTCAGATATTTGAGTAATTCTGCTTTCTGCATGGTTACCAGTTTACAAAAGCCTTCTTATAAATATCGTCCAAAATCAGATCCAGCATCTTCCCGGTCAGATCTGCCCTGAGGCTTTCAAAATTATCGGATGAACTGTAGTCTTCGTACCGGGTGAAACTACCCTCAAAGTCGATCTCAGGCTTTACCACACAGGTCATTTTAACCTTAACCCCTATAGTAAAGCGGTTTTTAGCGGCTTCGTCACCTGAAACAATAGCTACGGGTTTATCGGGTTCATAGGTAGTGATCACGGCCTCAAAGTCAATATCGGCATCCCGGTTTACCAGGGTAAGTGTGGTGTTGCCCTGGAAATAATCCTTCATTTTATCTGTAAGTTCCTGGCTGAGTCCCGGTTCAACTATCCGGGCCTGGTTTTCGATATACTGAACGGAGAAGGTTTTGGCCTCGGGAGGTATATATCCGCCTTTTGTTGAGTAATTGATTGAAAAGCAGGAAGCCAAAAACAGACAGACAGTCAGTAAAGCAGCCAGCTTCAACATTATGTGAAAAGATGATTTCATGTTCATGCCTTACTCAATATCATATTCTTTGATTTTCCTGTACAGTGTTCGTTCAGAAATACCCAATTCATTGGCAGCATACTTGCGTTTACCCCCATGTCTTTCCAGGGCTTTCCTGATCAGTTCAACTTCCTTGTCGGAAAGAGACAGTGATTCTTCAACTATTTCGTGTGTATCCTCGATGTCATCGATGGTATCACGTGCTATGTCAAATTTCTTGGTGTGCTTGTCTTCCGGAATGATGGGTTCCACATCATGCACGAATTTGGGAATCACATGGGTTCCGGCAGGATGAACCTCTGTTTCGGATGACATCTTGTTGATGTTTTCATGAACGTATTGCTTGAGATCGTTCATGTCACTGCGCATGTCGAAAAGAATCTTGTAAAGGATCTCCCTTTCCGTGGCGAAGGTCTGCCTGTCAATGGTGTCAAAAACAGCAGGAAGTTTGGTTTCTGAATAATCAGGCAGATAGGAACGCAGTACGTCTGCAGTAATAACCCGCTTTTCTTCGATTACCGAAATCTGCTCGGCTATATTCTTTAGCTGACGGATATTACCGGGCCAACGATAATTCACAAGCACTTCCATTGCGTCTTCTGTGAGTGATATGGAGGGCATCCTGTTGCGATCGGCAAAATCAACAGCAAACTTCCTGAAGAGCAGCGGGATATCTTCTTTGCGCTTGCGCACCGGGGGTATTTCCACCGGCACGCTGCTTAACCTGTAATACAGATCCTCGCGAAATTTTCCATGCTGTATGGCTGCAGTTACATCAACATTGGTTGCGGCAATCACGCGGACGTTGGTTTTGAATACATTCGACGAACCTACACGCATGAATTCCCCGGTTTCAAGTACGCGTAACAGCCTCACCTGGGTTGACAAAGGAAGTTCTGCAACCTCGTCAAGAAATATGGTGCCACCGTGAGCTACTTCAAAATAGCCCTTACGGCTCTCATAAGCTCCGGTAAAAGAACCTTTTTCATGTCCGAAAAGTTCCGAGTCAATAGTGCCTTCAGGTATGGCGCCACAGTTTACTGCGATATATGATCCATGCTTGCGTGAGCTGTACTGGTGAATAATCTGGGGGAAGACTTCCTTACCCACACCGCTTTCACCCGTAATCAATACGGAAAGATCGGTAGGCGCTACCTGCACGGCAATATCAATGGCCCGGTTCAATCCCGCAGAATTTCCAATTATTCCAAATCGTTGTTTTATTTTTACAATATCAGGTCTTTCCATGTTTCAACCCTGGGCTTTCCATTTGAATATCTGACAAAATTACAATATTAATGGAATTTTCGTAATTTGCATCTGTCAAAAATTCATGTTTTCTATGGAGCAACCACTTCGTTATTTGGGAATTATTCCTGCCAGGTTCGCATCTTCCCGGTTTCCCGGCAAGCCACTTGCCGAAATACATGGCAAACCCATGGTCAGGCATGTTTATGAGCAGGCATCCAAAGCCCTGGAAACCGTATATGTGGCAACCGATGATGAGCGTATATTCAATGCAGTGAAGGATTTTGGAGGCAAAGTAGTAATGACTTCGTCTTTGCATAAAAGCGGAACCGACAGGTGTGCCGAAGCCGCTGATCTTGCTGAAAAAGAGCAATCGCTTAGCTATGATGTGGTACTCAATGTTCAGGGCGATGAGCCATTTATTGAACCCGCACAACTTGAATTGCTGAAATCATGCTTTTCAGACAGGAACACTCAGATAGCCACCCTGCTTAAGAAGGTAACCTCAACGGATGAACTTTTTGATCCAAACCGCCCCAAGGTGGTTGTGAGCGGCCGGCAGGAAGCCCTTTATTTCAGCCGTTCAACCATACCCTATTTGCGAAACGCGGAGCGTGATTCATGGCTTTCTGCGCATGAGTTTTTCATACACATTGGTTTATATGGCTTCCGTCGTGATGTGCTGCCCGAAATCACTTCCTTACCACAGTCACCGCTTGAACTTGCCGAATCGCTGGAGCAGTTGCGGTGGATTGAAAATGGCTACCGGATTGCTGTCCGGCTTACAACATACGAAAGTTTTGGTGTTGATACTCCTGATGATCTTAAAAAATTACTGGCATCCGGGTTATGAAACTGCTTTGCAAAGACTGGTTCAACCGTTACGAACCCTATTTGTTCTGGATACTGCTGTTGGCCGGTACCATTCCGCTACTGGCTTTCAGACATTTTGTAACCCTCGACGGTCCGGCACATGTATACAATGCCCAGCTTATTAAAGAAATCTGGTTTGGCGGACAATCCCTGATCAGCGATCTGTTCCGCGTAAACGATTTTCCGGTTCCCAACTGGTCGGGGCATCTTATGATGGCTTTATTGAACCTTGTTTTGCCGGGATATCTTTCGGAAAAGGCGTTATTGCTCTTTTATTTTATCCTGACGCCCCTGTTTTACAGAAAATTCATGTTGCAGTTTTATCCTGAAAACAAGCTGCTTACATATTTCATGCTGATTTTTGTGCACCATCACAATCTCTATTTTGGCTTTTGGAATATGTCGATTGGACTTACCTTTCTTTTCATAACGGCATATTATTATGCGAAATATGGCAACCGGATCAGCCTGCCGCATGTGGTTGTATTAATGCTTCTCCTGGTGGCACTGTATTTTTCACATGTACTGATGTTACTGGTTACGCTCTTGTTTCTGGCAGCCACCCTGGTGCTTCTGGTGCAAACCGAAAAAACAGCCAGGGGCCTTAAAATTGTCAACCTGCATGAAATCAGACAGCGGTTTGTTATTCTGTTTCTTGCTGCAATTCCGGTTTTGATTCTGAGCGGCATCTACTTTCTGAATATCGATTCGGTGGAAAAAGGTACGCGCATGACTACAGGTGAATTGTTACGTTATCTGACCACCGTAAGGCCATTGCTCACCTTTTGTTTCTGTGATTCATGGATCAGGATAACGCACATACTGCTGGCTTTTTTCGGATTCCTCATAATGGGCAATTTGTATCTTTTTTTAATGAGCAGATACAGGAAAGGCCAGAATGAGTTACATCCAGGTTTTGTTTCAAAACAGTCCGTGGTATGGCTTGCTATTTCGGTTGTTTTTCTTGCGCTTTTCTTTATTATTCCCAATTCCATTCTGATGACAGAAAGGCTGATTGTGCTCTTTTACCTGTTTTTCGTGATTTGGCTGGGCAGCCTGAAATATCCAAAACCTGTAAGGATGTTTGCCCTGGTGGTAGTGCTGTTTGTTCACGGCTTTTTCATCAGCAGGCATTATCAGTCGTTTTACCATCTTTCGAAAGATGTGGATAAGATTGTAAAGGCCTCTGAAAAAATCGATTGCAACAGCATGGTGCTGACACTTAATTACAGCGATAACTGGCTGCATTCCCATATATCAGGATACCTGGGGGTGGGGAAGAATCAGGTGACAGTTCTTGAAAACTATGAGGCTGCATTGAAATGGTTTCCGGTTCAGTGGCGAACAGATGTATATCAAACAAACCGACTGATAGCATGGGGAGTCGACAACAAACAAATTGCCCTTGATTTTTATTTGAATGACGCAGCTCCCGGATGTTTTTCCCTTTTAAGAACAAACGGTGAACCCGAAAGAATACCTTATGTATTTGTAATGGGTGATATTGAACAAAAGAGCGACAGCCTTACCCTGGGAATTAAGAAAATACTGGAACAATCCTATGCTGAAGTAGGGCACGACAACTTTTTCAGATTATTCGAAATAAAAAGCCGGAACTGATTTTACAGTAGTAGATCTCTGACAGCCATACAGCGATCTTTGATTTCTTTCCAGTTCCCGGCAGCAATGTCTTCTTTTTTTGCTATCCAGGTGCCGCCAACGGCAATTACCTGGGATAACGCCAGGTAATCCTTTGCCTTTTGCGGGTTAATGCCTCCGGTAGGAATGAACTGAACTCCGGTATGTGCATAGGGAGCGATCAGGCTTTTGAGCAGGTCGATTCCTCCGGCAGCTTCTGCCGGAAAAAATTTCAGCACCTTAACGCCAAGTTCGAGTGCGCCTTCCAGGTCACTGGGCGTCATGATCCCGGGAGAAAATGGGAAATTCATTTTCAAAGAAGCTTCAACAATTTTGCGGTTGAATCCGGGGGCCACGCCGAATTTGGCTCCACAATCCTGTGCTTTCTTCAGGTTGTCAACAGTAAGAATGGTGCCGGCGCCAACAAAAAGTTCAGGTGTTTCTTTGGCCATTCTTTCAATTACATGGGCAGCAGCCTCGGTGCGAAAGGTAACTTCAGCAACCGGCAGTCCGCCTTCAATAAGTGCATTTGCAAGGGGTATCGCAGCATCGGCCTGCTCAATGGCAATGATGGGGATGACTTTAAGGTTTTTAAGCGTTAGGTATAAATCCTGAGATTTCATGGTGCCTTTTATTAAGTTTCAAATCTATAAATAATTGTTTGACCGATGCAACATGCTGATGGAATCACTTAGGGATGGTTTGTTGTTGAAGATGATTCTCAATTACCTGTTGTACACGCTTTACAATATCATCGATCTCCTGGTTGGCGGGTTCAAT
>JAFGOR010000136.1 GCA_016926375.1 Bacteroidales bacterium | reverse complement strand
CCAGTATATGCAATACAAACCAACTGTTCTTTTAATCGCTCTGGGCATTTTACTTGTTTCCCTTACAGGCAAATCACAGGAATACAGGATCACCAATTACGGAATCAGTGAGGGCATCATTTATCCGTTTGTTTATACCATCAGCCAGGATGATCGTGGATTCGTGTGGGTTGGCACCGGCATGGGTTTGTGCCGGTTCGACGGCTTCAAGTTCAGCACCGACATGGTGCCGGATACATTGGCAGGACAGGTGGTTGGTACCAGTTTCAAAGACAGCAGCGGCACACTGTGGTTTGGCTACCAGAGTGGCAGTATTGCCCAATATGATGGAGCGTCTTTTGAACTGGTTTCTACAGGAGCGGAAATCAACAGTTCCATCACCGGTTTCGCAGAACTCACCGACGGAATTATTCTGATAGCAACCCTGAACAGCGGCATGTTTGCTTATAATTCAGTTACCGGGAAAGGAATTCCGGTTGACGGGCTGGATGCGGGCATGTATACAGCGCTGATGACCAAAGGAAATGCCATGCTGCTTGGTTCACAGGAAGGCTTATCCCTCTATTCAATTGACAATGCCGGGGAAAAAGCAGTACTGAAGGTGAAAGTAACCGAGTTGGAATACATCAAAATACAGGACATACAGGCTGCATTGGACAGAAATACATACTGGATTGCCACGGAAGATCAGGGCATATTCCGGCTTACACTCAATGGAGAACAGTATTCCATAGCCAAAACCGGTTTGAAATTCAATCTGGGCAATGAAAATGTTCAGGCTGTATATGAAGCGCCAAATCGTCAGCTTTGGGTGAGTACACTGCAGAACGGTGTATACCGGCTCGGCCAGCCCGACGGCAAAGGCGATTTTGGTATGGTAACCTCCTTTAACAAGGGAAGCGGTTTGCGCTCCAATGCGGTTAAAAAAGTATTTGAAGATTTGGAAGGGAATATTTGGATTGCCACTTATGGCGACGGGATAAGCCTGTTCTCTGGCCAACCCATGGCTTTTACCAAAATGGAAGCTTCCGGTTTGGATAACGACATTCTGGCTATTGCCGTTACCAGCGAAAACCAGTATTTTTTAGGCGGGCAGGGCGGCCTTTTCAGGTTTATTCCCGGAAAGGACAAGTCACCTGTTAAGATTCAGGGTGTACCTGCTGACAAAGTTACGGCCTTGCACCTGGATGGCCCGCGGCTTTTCATTGGCACAGAAACAAAGGGTTTGTTTTTGATGGATTTGAAGAGCAACAGCGTGAGCAACATCCCCTATGAATCCTATTCCATGGGCAAGTGGATTAGTGGCATTACATCTGACAACAAGAATGTATATCTCGGCACTAAAGATGGTATTTACAGGCTGGGGAACAATTTTAAAGAAGAAGCCCATTTTACTACCAATGACGGATTGCCCCACAACAACATAGAACATGTGCTGATTGACAGTAAAGGGAGATTGCTGTTTGCTACAAGATCAAAGGGAATTTATGAGCTCACCGCAGATGGCACGGCAAATTTGCTTTACCCGGTTGACCAGGCAGATGTTGAATTCAAATCGCTTGCAGAAGATGCCAATGGAAATATCTGGGCAGCAACCCATGGTGACGGTATCATTTGCTTTAAAAAGGATACTGTTGTTCAAATTACGGTTGCTTCAGGGTTGAAATCGGACTTCTGCTACAGCCTGATCAACGCATCGGAGAACGGTATCTGGGTAGGTCACAGGCTTGGAATGAGCCGGATTAACACCTTGAATATGCATGCCAGTGTATATGATCAGAATATGGGTATTACCGGCGATTGCAACCTGAACGCCGTAACCCGGGATAAGGAAGGCGTAATTTATTTTGGAACTACAGAAGGCCTGATCAGTTACGATCCGGCCAAAGATATCGGGAAAAAGCTGCCTCCCTTTACCAACATCGTGAACCTGCTGATTTCCGACAGGGCCGTAGATTTTTCAAAGGATATTGACATTGTTTTACCTTATAAACCCTATAAACTCAGAATTGAATTTATCGGACTCAATTACAGTGATCCGCAATCGGTACGTTACCAATATAAACTGGAAGGTCATGACCTGGATTGGTCGGATGTGACTTCGCAGACTTATGTTACTTATCCGCGTATCGAGGATGGTGAATATACCTTTTACCTGAGATCGTTTAACAACGAGGGGCTTACCCAGGAAGTTCCGGTAACTTTGAAAATCCGGGTGAAACCTCCCATTTGGAAAACCTGGTGGTTTATGCTGCTTTCCTTACTTATTGCGGCCTTCGCTGTATACGTCATTATCAGATTCCGTGAGAAAAAACAAAGGCAGCTTCAGGAATATCTCGAGCGTGAATTGAAAGCACGCACCAAGGAAGTGGTGGAACAAAAAGAAGTGATCGAAATCAAGAACCGCGATATCACTGACAGTATTAACTATGCCAAAAGGATACAGACCTCCATGTTGCCTCCTGTTAAACGCTTGCAGCAACATTTTACAGGGTCGTTTGTGTTTTACCATCCCCGGGATATCGTTAGCGGCGATTTTTACTGGTTCGACCAGATAAATGAAAACAAGTTCACCATTGTTTGTGCCGATTCAACGGGACATGGTGTTCCCGGCGCATTCATGTCGATGATCGGGTCAACACTGCTCAAGGATATCTGCACCCGTGAGGTAAATAATGCACCCAGCAAAGTGCTTCAGGCCCTGGATTGCGAATTGAGAAATACGCTGAATCAGAACCTCGAAGATGGTACCAAGCCGGGAGACGGCATGGATATCATAGTTTGTGAAATTGACCTGAAAACACATTATGTGAGGTATGCTTCAGCCATGAGGCCGATGATCATATACCGCAACGGAGAAGAGATATTCGTAAAGGGAAGCCGCAATTCGATCGGCGGTCATTACGATAAAGAAGACAACCAGTTTGAAGACGAAGGATTGCAGCTGAGTAAGGGAGACATCATTTATATGTTCTCCGACGGGTATTCCGACCAGTTCGGTGGACCTATGGGGAAAAAGTTCAAGATGGTACGGCTCAAAAACCTGCTGCAGGATATTCACACAAAGCCAATGGACGAGCAATGCATCCATGTAAAGAATACATTCCACCTGTGGAAGGAAAACTATGAACAGGTGGACGATGTACTCTTTATGGGTATTAAGATATAATTAGAGTTTGTCAATAAAGTTGGTAAAATGTCTAACCGGTCATGTGTCTGTTCAGAGAGTTCCATTTGTAAGGCTTGCGCAGTCCTAAAATGCGCAGTTTACTAGTCGTAAATGAGCAATTTTCGGACAAGCGTAACGCGGCAAATGGGACTTTATGGACAGACACTAATTATTTGTAAGCGTTCATTTTTAGCATGGTGATTTCTTTTTCCGAGAGAAACCGCCATTCACCTCTGGGGACATTTTTTTTGGTGAGCCCGGCAAAATACACACGGTCAAGTTTTACCACTTCGTAACCCAGGTGTTCAAAGATACGCCTGACAATATGGTTGCGGCCTGAATGGATTTCAACCCCAATCTGGGTTTTATCAACAGGATCAGCGTAATTGATGGCATCGGCTTTAATAAACCCGTCATCAAGCGTCATTCCGGTTGCAATCTTTTCCATATCGCTGTGCCTGATATTCTTGTTCAGCTGAACATGGTATATTTTCAGCTTTTCAAACCTCGGATGCGTCAGCCTTTTTGTCAGGTCACCATCGTTGGTAAGCAGCAATACGCCCGTGGTATTCCGGTCCAAACGTCCCACGGGGTAAATTCTTTCCTTGCACGCACCTTTAACCAGGTCAATCACGGTTCTCTTTGCATGCGGATCTTCAACCGTGGTTACGTAGTCTTTGGGTTTGTTCATCAGGATATAAACCTTCTTCTCTTCCTTAAGGGTTTCTCCGTTGTATTTGACAACATCGCCAGGGCTGACTTTGACACCAAGTTCCGTAACCAGTTTGCCATTTATGGTGACCAGTCCGGCCCGGATGAATTCATCAGCTTCGCGCCTTGAACAAACCCCAGTACTTGCAATATACTTGTTGAGTCTGATGTTTTCACTCTCGTGACCGCTTTTGGGCAATTCACCAAATTTCTTTCTGTTTCCGATCAATTTCCGCTCCGTTATGGGCAATTCACCGAGTTTCTTTTTGTTTCCGATTAGTTTTCGCTCCGTTTTGGGCAATTCACCAAGTTTCTTTCTGTTTCCGATCAATTTCCGCTCCGTTTTGGGCAATTCACCGGGTTTCTTTTTGTTTCCGACCAATTTCCGCTCCGTTTTGTGCAAAGTTTTTCCTTGTACCCGGGCATTGCCCTTTTTTGAATTTGCACCAGGCTTACGGGACCCTCTGGCTATTACCATAATGATTTGGATTTAAGAGTTAATTTTTATAATCAGAAATTTATGTGAAAATGACTCCGGCAAAACCGGTTACCGGAACAGGGGAATGATATCCTGTTGTAAAAGCTGAATGAATCTACATAATTGCTTATTTTTGGCCTTTAAAATTACGAAAACTGACGCGCTATTTCTAGTTAAAAAATTAAAAAAGCAAATTATGACATTAATCAAGTCAATATCAGGGATTCGCGGAACCATTGGCGGCACAACCGGACAATCGCTGACTCCCATCGACGTGGTACGTTTCACTTCGGCCTTTGGAGCTCAGCTAAAGGCCAGGCAAAATAAAGAAAGATATACAGTAGTTATTGGCCGCGATGCCCGTATTTCAGGGGAAATGGTATCGCAACTTGTGGCCGGAGCTCTTATGGGTATGGGAATTCATGTCATTGACCTGGGGCTTGCCACAACACCCACCGTGGAATTGGGTGTTACCCATCACCGGGCTGACGGGGGAATCATTCTGACAGCCAGCCACAACCCCGGACAATGGAATGCGCTCAAGCTGCTCAATGCAAAAGGCGAATTCATTTCTGCCGAAGAGGGTGCTGAATTGCTGAAAATGGCCTCATCTGACCAGTATGAGTACGCACCTGTTGATCAGCTCGGGAAATGGGCGTCATTTGACGGCATGAATGACATTCATATTGATGCGGTGACCGCTATGAAACATGTGGATACCGCACTTATAAGCAAAATGAATTTCAAGGTTGTTATTGATTGTGTGAATTCTGTTGGCGGGGTAATTCTTCCTTCGTTATTAAAGAAACTGGGAGTCAGGGAAGTTGTTGAATTATACTGTGATCCCACAGGCGTCTTCCCGCATAATCCCGAACCCTTGCCGCAATACCTTGCAGATATCAGTGCTGCGGTTGTTAAAAACAAAGCCGATGTGGGTTTTGTGGTAGATCCCGATGTGGACAGGCTGGTTGTTGTGAACGAAGACGGATCTATGTTTGGTGAGGAATATACCCTGGTTGCCGTAGCTGACTATATCCTTTCAAAACAACCCGGGAATACCGTGTCGAATTTGTCATCAACAAGGGCCCTGGCAGATGTTACGCTCAAATATGGCGGAACATACACGGCTGCCCCTGTTGGGGAGGTGAATGTGGTTAATGAAATGAAGAAGACCCATGCTGTAATCGGGGGTGAAGGGAACGGCGGCATCATTTATCCCGAACTACATTACGGACGTGATGCCCTGGTTGGTATTGCGCTGTTTCTGACACATCTTGCCGAAAAGCAAATGAAGTGTTCGGCATTGCGCAAAACCTATCCCGATTATTTCAACTCGAAAAACAAGATTGAACTGAAGCCCGGAGTAGATGCAGATAAACTGATACCTGCTGTCAGAGAACGATACAAGAATCATCCCGTTAATGATCAGGACGGAATCAGGATTGATTTTGACCGCGAGTGGGTGCATCTGAGAAAATCAAATACAGAGCCAATTATCAGGGTAATCAGTGAAAGCACCACTCCTGAAAAAGCCGAAGCCCTGGCTTCAAAAATGATCCGTGAAATTAATGAACTTGCAGGCTGACTATGCGCATCTACGGGCTTACGCTGATTTTTTTGCTGATTTCATCCGGTTTGGCTTTTTCGCAGCCGGAAGGATTTGTAACAGGCACTGTTGTTGACAGCGTAAGCCGTGAGCCCCTGGCTTTTGTAAGCATTTTATACAACCAGGCCGGGCACGGAGTGGTTACCAACCTGGATGGCGTATTCCAGATCCCCCGGTCCAACAAAATCCAGTTTCTGAAGTTCAGGTATATCGGATACAACTCAAAGACCATTGCATTCCCCGGCGGATTCAGGAACGGGCAACGAATTGCACTCAGTCCGGATCCTCTCGATATCAAAGAAGTGGTAGTTTACCCAACAGTTAACCCGGCCCACCGGATTGTTCAACTCGCCTCGGAAAACAGGAACCGCAACAATCCCGAAAAATCAGGGCCGTTTTCTTATATCTCCTATGATAAGATGGTATTTGGTGTGGAACCTGATTCGGCAATGAATGACAAACCGGCTGATTCATCGGAATTGGCACTTCAGCTACCCGATTCAATTCCTTTTGGCATGGACCGCGAAGGTAAAATTGACGTGCAGCGGTTTTTGGACAAGCAGTACCTCTTTATGATGGAATCGGTGAGCAGTCGCAAGTACATTTCACCCGAAAAAAATAAAGAGGAGATTATTGCATCGCGTGTGTCGGGTTTGTCGCAGCCTTCATTTGTGGTCATGGCCCGCCAGTTTCAATCGTTTTCGTTTTATGAAAATTTTGTAACCATAGCCGACAGGCAATTGCTGAATCCCATCAGTTCCGGAAGCACCGACAAATACTTTTTCCTGATTCAGGATACGCTTTTCACCGAAACCAATGATACCGTATTTATCATTTCATTCCGGCCTTACAAAGGAAGAAATTTCGACGGCATGAAGGGTGTCATTTACATCAATTCCAATGGTTATGCAGTTCAGAATGTGATTGCAGAAGCCTATGAGCAGAAAGACGAAAGGGTTTCCGTCTCCATCCAGCAGCAATATGAACTTGTTAACGGCCAGCGCTGGTTCCCGGTGCTGCTGAGTTCAACCATAAGGTTTAACCCTTCAAAAATGGGTGTAAAAGCTCCTCCGGGTTATATTACGGGAACAGGCAAATCCTATATTGTAAACATCAACTTCAATCCCACCATCGATGAAGAGAAATTCTCCAATGTGCAGATAGAGGTGAGCCCTGATGCCCACAGACAACCCGAGCAAGTCTGGCGCACCTACCGCACTGATTCGTTGAATGCACGCGAGGTAGAAACCTATCGCGTAATCGACAGCCTGGGTAAAGCTGAGCACCTGGATCGCACCATGATTTCTTTTGAAACCATACTCACCGGGTATCTTCCGGGACGTTATTGGAGCTTTGACATCAGGCGATTCATCGATTACAACCCGTATGAAGGATTCCGGTTTGGTGCCGGTGGTAAAACCACCGAACGTGTTTCACGGTTTTTCACAATTGGCGGATACGCTGCCTACGGGTTGAAAGACAAGGAATGGAAATACAGCGGCAGCCTGACACTCAATTTATGGCCCGACAAGGAACTGGAAACAGCAATAACTTACAGAAATGATGTGCGTGAATCCGGAGGTGTTCAGTTTAATGAAGAGTGGAACATCACAGGTTCGGCATTTGTCAGGGATTATATGGTGGAAGTGATGGACCTGACAAGAGAAACTGGAGTCTCTGCAGGTTTCAGAACGCTGAAATACCTGTCCGTAAAAGGTTTTTTAATACACAGTGAATTAAGTCCAACCAATGGTTATGCCTATAGTCTGAGTGAGGGAAACCCGCAGGTTAGTCTGACCAGTTTCAACATCACCGAAACCGGACTCAGACTTAAATATGCATATAAAGAAACGTTCATGAAGTCGCCGCGGGGGAACAAGTTTTCCATGGGCACGTCATTTCCGGTTTTATATCTGAATGTAGCCAGGGGCCTTAACTGGCTGAACGGCGGATATACCTATTGGCGAACAGAAGCCAAGATAACCAAAAACTTCCGCACCAAATCGTTTGGTGAAACCAGAGTAGCTGTGATATCGGGCATGGTAAATGGCAGTGTTCCATATAGCAGGCTGTATGCAGGTATGGGAAGTTACAGATCCTTCACCCTGGAAACGGAGCAATCTTTCGGGACCATGCGATTTAATGAATTCCTGTCGGACCGGTTCGTGTCGCTTCATGTGAAACAGAATTTCGGGAAACTGTTGTTCAAACCCCGTGGCAAATTTCAACCTGAAATGGCCCTGGTGCATAATCTTGGTTTTGGCTTGCTGAAAGAAAAGGATCCACATGAAAACATTGAATTCAACACCCTGGAAAAGGGGTATTTCGAAGGTGGCCTGCTGATAAACAACCTGTTGAAAGTGCAGCTTTTCAGGTATGGACTGGGTGTTTTTTACAGGTATGGGCCATATGCTTATGCCAAAACTATTGATAACTTTGCTTTTAAGCTCACATTACAGTTTAATTTGTAATGCGAATATAGAGTAATAAAAATGAATGAGAATGCCACAAAACCCCTGTTAAGGGGTTCAATACGAATAGCGCCGGGTGAAACCCGGTGTAATGTGTCATTTCATTCATCACCAACCACGGAGTGGTTGAATTTCCCAATTGCAAATTGCTCTATTACATTCAACCACTCCGTGGTTGCTGTGACTGACAATGTTAATCTCACCGGGTTTCACCCGGCGCTAATCACATTAAACCACTCTGTGGTTTATAGCTACATATTAATATAGAAGAATTTGTTTAATGAATTAATTCTTAATTCGTAAATATAAAATTTATACAGATTCATGTACAAATCGGGTTTTGTTAATATCATCGGAAATCCCAATGTGGGAAAATCAACGCTGATGAATGAGTTGGTTGGTGAACGGTTGTCCATTATAACATCCAAGGCACAGACTACGCGGCACAGGATACTGGGCATTGTGAACGGAAGTGATTTCCAGGTCATCTTTTCGGATACTCCCGGAATTGTGAAGCCGGTTTACCGGATGCATGAAAACATGATGCGGTTTGTACGCACTGCCATCACAGATGCCGATGTCATCCTTTATGTAACCGATGTGGTGGAAACCTCAGACAAAAATGAAGATTACATCAGCAAACTCGGCAAAATCAGCGCTCCGGTTATAGTAGCCATTAACAAAACCGATCTTTCCGATCCGGCTGCCTTGCAATTACTCACATCTGAATGGGAAAAACTGCTGCCAAATGCAACCATCATCCCCATTTCTGCGCTTTACAAGCAAAACCTGGCGCTTCTTTTTAACACGGTGCTGGAGAAGCTCCCTGAGGGTCCGGTTTATTATCCCGAAGATTCACTGACCGACAGGCCTGAACGTTTTTTTGTTTCCGAGATTGTCAGGGAAAAGATCTTT
>JAFGOR010000135.1 GCA_016926375.1 Bacteroidales bacterium | reverse complement strand
CTTATACCAATTATGTATTCTTTCTCCTGTTCCTGCTTTACATGTTTGACTATGTCGACCGGATGGTGGTAACTTCACTGTTTCCCTTTCTTAAAGCCGACTGGAATCTGACCGATACGCAATGCGGGTTGCTGGTTTCGTCTGTTTACTGGTCGATTGTACTGCTGACTTTCCCGGTTTCCATATTGGTTGATCGTTGGAGCCGACGGAAAACCATCGGGCTGATGGGTGTTGTGTGGAGCCTGGCAACCGGAGTATGTGCCCTAACAAAGACATTTCCACAACTGCTTTCTGCCAGAACTTTTATTGGTATTGGTGAAGCCGGTTATGCACCCGGTGGAACCGCAATGATTGCAGGTCTTTATCCGCAGGAAAAGCGTTCCTGGATGATGGGCCTGTGGAATGCATCCATTCCGCTGGGAAGTGCCATTGGCATTGCACTGGGTGGAATTATAGCTGCCCGCTGGGGCTGGCGTCATGCTTTCGGGTTGGTTGCAATACCCGGGCTGATTGTGGCCATACTTTTCTTCTTTGTTAAAGATTATAAAACAGTTGGGTTGGTAAAAAACAGTGCATCCGGAAAATTGGATAAGAACAGCAACAACGAACCCGGCAAAACGGTCATGTCAGCAAAGGATATTTTCAGGGAGTTCGTTGGCAAACCTTCGTTGATTTTTACCTATTTTGGTATGGCGGGCGTGGTTTTTACCACTACATCGCTGCTGACCTGGCTGCCTACTTACTTTCACCGTGTTCAGGGTTTACCCGAAAGTCAGGCCGGATTGAAATCCAGCGCAGTGATGTTACTGGCCCTGATTGGAGCTCCTCTTGGAGGATACATTGCCGATAAATGGCGAAAAAAGAAAATTAACGCCCGGTTGTTGTTTCCCACCATCACTTCCTTAGTTTCTGCTGTGTTGTTATTCTTTGCCTTTGTTGTTTTTCCCGGAAAAATGCAATATGTGATTTTGCTTTCCCTGGGTATGATTATTACTGCTTTTGTTTCAGCTGCTTCTGCTGTTACGCAGGACGTTGTTCATGCCGGAATGCGCGCCATGTCATATGCCATCGCGGTGGTTGTTCAGAATCTGCTGGGGGCTTCCATGGGACCCATTGTTATTGGTGCCATATCGGACGCGTCTAACATTCAGACTGCCATGTCAATTCTCCCGGTGGCCTTGCTGCTGGCCGCACTCATGTTCTTTTCAGGATCTTTCTTTTATGAAAAAGATTTGAATAAGGTGGAACAGGTTCAACTGGAATCCATTTAATTCTGGCCACTTTTTCCTTTCTTATATTAAATTTGCATTTTCCTAAAGCATTACTGATTTGTTCCGAAGAAAAGCAATAGATGAATGGGCACTTGATTACTGGCTGCTGCAATCCTATGCAAAGCTGTGCTTCAGAATATATTACCGGAAAGTAGAAGTAGTCAACAAAAACCGTATTCCGCTGAATCAGCCGGTAATACTGGCACCCAACCACCAGAACGCACTAATGGATGCCATGGTGCTTGTATGTAAAACACAGTTTCAAAACGTGTTTCTGGCCCGGGCAGATATTTTTAAGGGCAAGAGGATGACCCGCTTCCTGACTTTCCTCAACATCATGCCTATATACAGGATGCGTGACGGTATTGAGAATGTGAAGCGCAATGATCAGGTATTTGAAAAAACCCTTCAGGTATTGCACAACATGCACAATCCGCTGGGTCTTTTCGCCGAGGGCAACCATGGTGACAAACGCCGGTTAAGGCCACTGGTAAAAGGATTATTTCGAATCGGCCTTCAGGCCCAGGAAAAATACGGCAACCTTCCGGCCGTCAAGATTATTCCGGTGGGTATTGATTACGGCCATTACCAGCATTTTCGATCAACCTTGTTTGTGAATGTGGGTGAACCTATTGAAGTATCTTCTTTTAACGACACATACAGGGAGAATCCGGTACTGGCCATCAACCAGCTTAAGGATTCTTTTGCCTCAGCCCTGAGCCGGCAAATGATCGATATTCAAACCGAAGAATTCTACGATTTATACATGCATCTTCGCGAGATTTTTAATGACGAGATGCGTGAAGAATTGGGCATCAGGGAAACAACTCTTGCTTCAAAATTCAGAGCCGATAAGGCCATGATTGAGTTGTTAAACAAAGAACTCGACCAGAATCCTGACAATATGGGGAGCCTGAATATGCTGGTTGCGGACTATCAGAAATCAGTGCGAAAGGCAGGGTTAAGAGACTGGGTTATCCGAAAACAACCTTTTTCTATACCAGGTATAGGCCTTTCTGTTTTAACCAAGCTCTTGCTGCTGCCCGTATTCCTGTTTGGTTTCCTGAATAACTGGCTCCCTTACCAGTTTACCGGCTCAAGGGTGAAAAATATTAAGGATACACAGTTCCACAGTTCATTCAAGTATGTGATTGGTATGATTGCTTTTCCTTTATGGTACCTCGTACTGGCAGTAATTGTAGCTTTTCTGGGGGCTCCGGCATGGACTGTGTTGTTGTATGTGATACTGCTGCCTGTAACCGGCCTGGCGGCTTTCCGTTACTATATCTGCCTGAAAAAGCTTTTAGCGAAGATCAGATTCACCCTGTTCAGGAATAATCCGGAAATGATGCATCTGAAGAACACCAGGAATATCATAACCGGCCGCATGCATGATCTCATCAAACGACAAAAAACCTGATATGGAAATAAAAGGTAAAATTGCATGGATTACAGGTGCTTCGTCGGGCATTGGCCAGGCATTGGCTGAAGAGTTTTTCAATCAGGGAGCTACTGTGATTTTGTCTGCCAGAAATATTGCTAAACTGGAAGCCATAAAAAGTAAGTTTGATCAAACTGATAAAAACAGGGCACATGTTGTTCCCTGTGATGTAACCAAACCCCGGGAGATTCAAAGCGCAGCAGAAAAAATAAAGACACTGGCCGGCAGGATTGATATCCTCATCAACAATGCCGGTGTGAGCCAGCGTTCCACGGTGCTTGAAACACAGATGGAGGTATACCGGGAGCTTATGGAAGTGAACTTTTTTGGTGCCGTTGAAGTCACCAAAGCCATACTTCCCTGGATGGTTGCAGGCGGAGGGGGCCACATTGTGGTAATCAGCAGCATGGCCGGTAAGTACGGATTTCGCATGAGATCGGGTTATTCAGCAGCCAAGCATGCCTTGCAGGGTTTTTTTGAAACATTGCGTGCGGAGGTGCATGAAAAAAACATCCGGGTTACCCTGATTTGCCCCGGCCGGGTGAAAACCGATGTGTCTGTGAATTCACTTACCGGTGACGGCCGGAAGCATGGAAAGATGGATAGCGGACAGGAACACGGAGTGCCGGTGGAGCAATGCGCAAGAATTATTGTAAGGGCAGTAAAGCGAAACAGAAAAGAAGTATTTATAGGAAAACTGGAAGTATTTTTACTCCTGGTCAAGAGAATATGTCCACCCCTTTATTACATGATCGTTAACCGGGCAAGCCCTACCTGAAACAACTAAATTATATAAGCAATTGTTAATCCATAAAATGTAATCCAGTGAGAGAAAAAGTAATCAGCGGCATTCAGCAGATAGGCATTGGTGTTCCCGATGTGCGGGAAGCCTGGAAATGGTATAAGCAATGTTTCGGAGTTGATATCAGGATGTTTGAAGACTCGGCTGTGGCTGAGCATATGCTTCCATACACGGGCGGTAAACCACAAAGAAGGCATGCTGCGCTTGCCCTGAACTTGCAGGGTGGGGGTGGATTTGAGATATGGCAATATGTTGAAAGAACCCCGTTATCGCCTGAATTTGAGATCCTTTTAGGCGACCTGGGCATTTTTGCTGCCAAAATCAAATGCCGTCATGCCAAAACCACATACGATTTTCTGAAGGCTAACGGGGCTCAAATGTTGAGCGGTATTCTTCGTGATCCGCGTGGTAAGGAGCATTTTTTTATTAAGGATCCTTATGGAAATATATTCCAACTGGTAACCAGTATCACCTGGTTCCGGAATGAAAAAAAACCTACGGGAGCTGCATATGGCGCAGTGATTGGGGTATCGGATATTGACAAATCAAAGGCATTTTATAGCAGCATACTGGGTTACGACCAGGTTATTTTTGACGAAACCACGGTCTTTGGGGAATACGCCGGATTACCCGGTGGAAATAATCGTTTCAGAAGGGTTTTACTCAGGCACAGCAAACCCAGGCTTGGCGCTTTCAGCCCGATTTTCGGAACCAGCGAAATTGAACTGGTGCAAGTGCTTGACCGAGAGCCGCAAAAAATTTATAAGGAACGTTTCTGGGGTGATCTCGGATTCATTCACCTGTGTTTCGACATACGGGGCATGAACCTGCTTCGTGAAGAATGCAAGCAGAAGGGTTGCCCTTTTACGGTTGATGTGGATCACAGCTTTGACATGGGAGAAGCTGCGGGCTCATTCTCATACACCGAAGACCCTGATGGCACGCTGATTGAATTTGTAGAAACCCATAAAATTCCGATCCTGAAAAGCATGGGCTGGTACCTGAACCTTCGGAACCGCAAACCTGAAAAAGCTTTACCCAACTGGCTGCTTAAAGCCATAAGCTTTAACAAGGCAAGGGATATCTAAAGATACCAGACTTACCATTATTTTCCGATTGTATAAGTTGCCGTTCCGGTTCCGATTAGGTGGTTGTCGCTGCCAGCAGACCGGCCTTCAACTGCAATGCAAACCGGTGCAGCAATATCTCCATTAAAGAACCTGACCACTGCCTTGCCTGAATTGTCCACATTAACTTTGGGATTCCAGTAAAGCGTGAGGCGCTGATCTTTTTCGGATTTGCTCTTATTTGTAACGTCTCCATAAAAAGGGCTTGTGAAAACTTCATTCAAACCTACGTTGGATTTCTCAGGTTGGTCAGTTTTGGCTTTTGATTTTTCTGACTGGCCTGATTTGGTAAAGATTTCAATAATTCCTACATTGTTAAGGCCTGTGTATTTCTGAATATCTATAAGCTCTGTGGATACATTCACCCTTAATATGTCCATTGGCAACAGACTATTCAAAACAGCAGGGTCAGTGCCACGATAAACACCATCAATGGCTATGCCTGCGCCTCCCTGGTTGCTCAGTGAACTGATGGGGCTTCCTTGAAAGTGAATCATGTTGTCAACTACCCTGTATGGCTTGATACTGTGAATGATATCAGCGACATCTTTCTTTCTGCTGTAGTCAATGTCTGCCGTCCCCTTTGATAATTCCGGGTTTTGAATAGCGTACATGTTATTTGCCGGAAAAACGTGATAAGGTTTGCCCGGGGAATGTGACATGCTGTTGAGGTCCTCAGCAAAATAAGCAGCCAGTTTTTTTTCATAACCCACAGTGGGAATCGGCATGCCATTTTCTTCCATAGATGAAAAGGCAAAACTTGCAGCAGTGGTATTGAAAACCGATCGCCAGGTAAATCTTTTGAAGGTGTTGGCAATAAGCAAGTTGTCCAGCGTTTTTTCGGAATGGGAATTTTCGGCTATATAGTAATCGGGTGTTGGTAAATAGCCTATTAAATCGCTTTTTAAGCTGGTATAAGTCAAAAAACCCGGATTATCAGGGAGTGTATCGGTTTCCGAATGGGTCACGGATAGGGCCAGCTCTGCATCAACCGGTAAGCCCTTTTCATCAGTAACCTCTATTGATAGGGTAACTTCTTCCCGGGGAGCATATGCTTGTTTATCAGGTTTAACAGCAATATGCAATTGCTTGTTTTTGTTAATATAAACGAGCCTTTTGGCAAGCAGGTTTTTCAATGAATCGAAGGCTGTAAATTCTGCAACACCTGACGGAAAATCAGCAATTGGTACCTTAAGTGTGGTAAGCCCGGGAGTTCTTTTTGTTTCCATCCAGTAAACCTTCCCCTTCATTTGACCTATGAAATAGTAGGTGTTGGGAAGAATACCTGTTTGTTCAGCCGACATGGTCAGCGTGTCGGTAGTTGTGCCTTCCACGCGCAACGCAAGACCTGATCTACGTGCCACCGGAAGGTTAAATGTTTTGGCTATACCAGTCGGATGAGTTATTTTAAGATAATAAGTCAACCCTTTTTCAGGGCGCAATACAAAAGAACCTGAACCTTTATAGGTGCTGCTCACATTTTTTACGAACTGGTGTTCCGATGTGTAGATTTTGCCTGAAAAATCAACCGGCCGGTCGGCCAGGTTATAAGACCGGAACGCAATTTTTGTGTCCACATTCGATATCAATGCGCCTCCTTCGGGATAAAACATGACATTCAGGTAATTATCGGCTGTGGGGATAACAATACCGGTAGCAAAATCTTCATTTTTATACGATGCGGTTACAATCAGTTTCAGCGCATCATTTTCTTTGTATTCAGGAGCGGGCAGATTTATTGAGGCTTTCCCGGTTTTGTCAGTTTTTCCGTTTCCGCTTGCCAGGATGTTGTTGTCATTTAACAGCTCATAGGAAAATGGAACTGAAACCGGCTCAAATTCTGCGCGGCTGGTGTTAATTGTTGCCCTGATGTCAGAACCTCGTTTAATGATGGTGTCACCAAGATGGATGTTCACTGTTAAATTCCGAGTCCTTTCATCGGTAATAAAAACTTCTTTGTCAAATATCCTGTTGGAAGGTGTGTTTTTCATCCAGGAAGTATAGGCTATCAATTTGTAGTAACCCGCATTCAGCATAGAGGGGATGAGGAAATTCCCGTTCAGTTCATTGCCGGTGAACGGAAGGGCATGATTGATTACCTCATTGCTGTCCTTGTCAATCATTGAAATAAAAAGGTAATGGCTTTTGATTTGCAATTCATTCCTGGTATCATCTGATATCCAGGCTTTGAACCATAAGGTTTCGCCCGGTGAGTAAACAGATCTATCGGTTTGCAGGTACACACTTTCTTCTGGATACTTTTCCATGTAAAGGTTCAGCTTACTCAATATTTCATTATTAACCTGTGCATGAATACGGGAGCAAAGACCAAGTGCCAATGCAATAAGAATCGCGGTTTTAAAGCTTTTAATAATCGTCATGAGAATTGATATTATTGAAGATGGAGCGAAATACGCATGAAATATTTTTAGATGAAGTAATCATTCTATTATTGTAGACCGCTAAAGAGTCATTGAACCCTATGGCACAATTATCATGCCGGTTACGCAGTAAATCGGCTCTGGCTTGCCGCATTTGTCTTGCTTTCATATGCTTCTGGAATCCATATCTGCCTTCTTTGTTGTGGAATAGAGATCTTACTGTTGTGAAAGTAATTAAAAAAGCCCCGGGCGACAAGGTGATATACTTAATAAGAAAAGGATGGCGTCGGCCCGGAACCTTTAACCATTTTTCCATTTGATGATCCAATTCGGATAAGATTTCTTAAAAAGCTGTTAATTTTCTCATCTCCTGTATACTATGATTTTAGTTTTTTCTATCTTTAATTGCTACAATCCATTGGACCAATTCAGGATTAACACCTACTTGATGCTATTTATAAAACAATAATTTACAGCAATATTTTAATGAAAAACAAGAAAATTTACTTTTTGGCTTTACTCATTATTTCAGGATTTACAGCTTATTCGCAGGGAACTGCACCCGGTGATTCAACTTTACCTGTGCACCTGAGACCTAAAAGAGTTTATAATACCGTTCGGCTTTCTACCGAAAAGCCGGTTATTGATGGTATATTGGATGATGCATGCTGGAAAACCGGTGAATGGGCAGGCGATTTCACTCAGTGGATACCCAACGAAGGGGCAAAACCCTCGCAACCTACCCATCTTAAGATCTTGTATGATGATAAAAATATTTATGTGGCCATTCGTGCCTTTGACAGCGAGCCTGAGAAAATAGACCGCAAAGCGGGCCGGCGTGATGAATTTACAGGCGACATTGTCGGTGTGTGTTTCGACAGTTATCATGATCAACGCACCGGTTTTGAATTCGACGTTACGGCTGCGGGTCAGAAATGTGACGTATTGCTGACCAACCCTTCTAATCCAAATATGAACTGGAATGCTGTATGGTACGGCAAAAGAGCTTTTGAAGATTCGGCATGGACGGTTGAAATGGAAATACCTTTCAGCCAGCTGCGTTACAGTGCTGACGAAGTGCAGGTTTGGGGATTGCATTGCTGGAGATGGATCAATCGGAATCAGGAAGAAAGTGACTGGGAAGTCCAGTCGTCTACAGGCCCCGGTACACTTTATCTTTTTGGGGAATTACACGGAATCAGCGGACTGAAAAAATCACGCCGCATCGAACTCATGCCTTATGGTTCGGGAAAGCTGCACACTTTTGAAAAAGATGAAGCCAATCCTTTTGCCGATGAGGGTTATAAACTTAACGGAAATATCGGACTTGACGCGAAAATTGGACTTACTTCCAATCTTACAGTCGACCTGACCATTAACCCCGATTTTGGACAGGTTGAATCTGACCCTTCTGTGATGAACCTTACGGCATTCGAAACTTTTTATGAAGAAAAACGCCCGTTCTTCCTTGAGGGATCCAATATTTTCAAGTTCGAATTCGATGATGACATTATCTTTTACAGCCGGCGCATCGGCCACGCACCATCTTACAGGCCCATACTGGCTAATAACGAATTTCTGGACTACCCCGATAACACCACCATCATCAATGCCGAAAAATTCAGCGGAAAGACCTCCAAAGGCCTTTCCATTGGTGTAATTCACAGTATTACAGCTGCTGAAAAGGCAAAAATCAGCACCCCTGAAGGTAAAAGCAAATTTACAGCCGAACCACTTACCAATTATCTGGTTGTCCGTGTACAGAAAGATTTCAACCAAAGCAATACCATATTGGGAGGTATTTTCACCTCAACCAACAGGTTTATTAACAAGGATTATCACGAATATCTTAACCGTGAGGCATATACAGGCGGACTCGACCTGCTGCATTACTGGAAGGATAAAGAGTATTATGTTGATGCCAAATTCACGGGCAGTCTGATCCAGGGTGAATCCTCTGCCATCCGTGAATTGCAAACCGCCTCGGCGCGCTATTTCCAAAGACCGGATGCCAATTACCTGGATTTCGATACCACCCGAACCCAATTATCGGGTTTTGGCGGCAAGGTGAAAATCGGCAAGGGAAGTAAAGGCTTGTGGCGTTATTCAGCTGAAGTAAGCTGGAGAACACCCGGTTTCGATCTGAATGATGTGGGTTATATGCAAATTGCCGACCAGATCAGGGAAAAGAATAACATCTCCTACTTTGTCAATAAGCCGGTTTCCATATTCCGCACTTATAATATTAGTCTTTACCAGGACAATTACTGGAATTTCGGAGGTGATCACCTGACGTCCGGGGCAGGCTTGTATTTGTATTCCGAGTTTCTCAACAAATGGTCTGTTTCTCCGGGTATCAACTATTATGCAGCCGGTCCCGATATCCGCATTTTGCGCGGTGGCCCGGCAATGACCACTCCCGGTTACTGGACAGGCAGTTTTAATATACGAACTGATTATTCCAAACCACTATACTTCTTTGTGAACACCAGTTATTCTAAAGCTGCCAACAACAGGCAAACCACCTATTCGGTTGAACCCGGAACCACCGTTCAGCCTTTCAGCCGCCTTCGGCTTTCTTTGAACCTGAATTATGAAGAGAATACCGACCAATTGCAATATGTGGGTACAGAATCAGTTTTGACAGATTACAGGTATATTCTGGGAAAAGTGGATCAGAAAACACTCGGGTTGACTTTCAAGGTTGACCTGATCATTTCACCCGATATTTCACTGCAATACTACGGGAGTCCCTTTGCCTCCATTGGCAAATTCAGCGATTTCAAAAATGTGACCAATCCAAAAGACAAGCACTACGACAACCGGTTTGAGATGATTTCCGGCATCACACCCGATGGTGATTTCATGCAGGTTGATGAAAATGGTGACAACCTGCCGGAATATGTCTTCAGAAACCCTGATTTCAATTTTTACCAGTTCCGTTCCAACCTGGTTTTCAGGTGGGAATACAAACCGGGGTCACAACTTTTCCTGGTATGGTCGAACGATAAAACAGAATACCTCAACCCGGGGGGCTATGCAATTCACAACATGGCCGACAGAATTTCCGGTGCTGCTCCGAATAATATCTTCCTGATCAAATTTAATTACTGGTTCTCGCTTTAATTATATTATCATGAAAAACATCAGCCAGAAAAGCATGCGCCGCATCTTCATTACCCTATTAAGGGTTGCTGTCGGCTGGCATTTCCTGTATGAAGGTCTTGCCAAAATTGTAGATTCAACATGGTCCGCCTCAGGATACCTGTTGAATACCACAGGTTTTCTTTCGGGCTTTTATCATTGGCTTGCAGGTTCTCCTGCTTTGTTGAAAACAGTGGATGTGCTCAACATGTATGGTCTGGTGCTGATCGGACTGGCACTATTTCTGGGGGTGTATATCCGCATTGCTGCTGCTGCTGGAACTTTTCTGTTGGTTATGTACTATTTTGCCTATCCTCCTTTTGGAAATGCGCTGCTGAATATCGCCGAAGGACATTGGTTCATCATTGACAAGCTGTTTATTGAAGCATTGGTGCTGGTATTCATTTTCTTTTCCAGGGGGAAAGGCTATGGTATTGAAAAACTGATAACGGTCTGGCATAAATACAGATCTAAGAAAACCAGGGTTTCCTATGTGGATCAACCTTCCGGACGACGGAACATGCTGAAAAACCTGGCCACGATTCCGGTTCTCGGATTTATGGGATGGGGGGCATTCCGCAATCTGAATACCTACGGAGCCGACATTTCTTCTGGAGCGACCATTCAGGTTAAGCGGCAGGCGTTGGGTGAGCTGAAAGGTACATTGCCCAAGGGAAAAATCGGCAAACACGAACTCAGCCGACTGATCATGGGGGGAAACCTGATAGGAGGCTGGGCCCATTCACGAGACCTGCTGTACGTGCCTTCTTTGTTCAAAGCTTATAATACAGACAGGAAGGTATTTGAAACGCTCATGCTGGGTGAAGAGGCCGGAATCAATGCCATCAATATCGGGTTCCCTTCCAATGAACTCATCGCCAGGTATAAAAAATCTACCGGAAGCAAGATCAAGGTGATTACCCAGGTGGCTCCCAACCTCGAGAAAGATGATTATTATGAGTTTATCAATAAAGCCATCGATTTTGGTGTAGATATCATTCAGGTGCAGGGCAATCAAACCGATTGGCTGGTGCGCGACAACAAAATCGATATCATTCAGAAGATGATCGACAGGATCCGCAGCCAGGGATATACTGCCGGATTAGGAGCCCACACAGTGGATGCGCTGATTGCCTGTGAGAAGAACGGGATTATCCCCGACTATTACATGCAAACCATGCACCACGATAAATACTGGTCGGCTCATCCTTTGGAAAACCGGGTGCCGTTTGAAGTAGATGGAGATAAAAGTACCGATCACAACAAGTTCCACGATAATCTCTTCTGCCTTTTCCCCGACCGTACAATTGACTTCGTAAACCGTACCCAGGTTCCGGTAATGGGATTTAAGGTGTTGGCTGCTGGTGCTATTGAACCAAAAGATGGGTTTAAATGGGCATTTGACAATGGCGCCGACTTTATCTGTGTGGGCATGTTCGACTTCCAGATCGTGGAAGATGTGAATGCAACCCTAGATGTTCTGAATAACCTGAATCGCATCAGGCCCTGGTTTGCCTGATCAGCGTTATTTGGTACTTCCGAATCGTTCCACTGCCTCATTCAGAATCGCCTCTGTAGCAGTTGTACCCGCTCGTGTTGCCCCGGTGGCTTTCATCTTCAGCAGGTCGTCGAGCTTACGCACGCCCCTCCCCCGCTCGGCGAAGTTTTCTTAACTTCGCCGATTCTTTTATGTAGTCTCCGACTATCATTTAAATTGTTCTCCATGGCAATCCAATGTCAACTATTGGTATAAGACAATCCAGTCCTGCATAAAACCTTGCACTCGAATATAAATAATCTTCAGGTTTTTCCACTAATCCTGCGCGCACGGGATTATCATGCAGGTATTCAATTTTTTCACGGATAAATTCGGAACCATATAAATATTTGGCATGATTTTCATGTGTCCATACCTGAAATATTTGATTTCGTGTGTGTTGTCGCGCATTACAACCAAATCTATTGATCATCCATTCCCTTCTACTTTCCGGCGTTGATTGAACCGTCTCAATGATTCTTTTGCTGGTGAATTTTTTAATATCCCGGATGGTATTACTCAATTCGCCGATACCGCTTTGCATGATCGTATGCATATGAT
>JAFGOR010000134.1 GCA_016926375.1 Bacteroidales bacterium | reverse complement strand
TCGGGTATTACCTCAAAGGCTGTCAGGGGCAAAAAGGTAGATGAATGGTTGGAAAAAGTGGGGCTATTTGATGCCCGTGACCGTCAGGCCAACAACCTTTCAGGTGGCATGAAGCGCAGGCTGGGAATAGCCCAGGCACTAATTGGTGATCCCCGTATCATCATTGTGGATGAACCTACTACCGGCCTGGATCCCGAAGAGCGGATCCGCTTTCGGAATATCCTCTCCGAGCTGAGCCAGCAGGATGTAATTATCATTCTTTCTACACATATTGTGGGCGACATTTCAAGCGTGTGCCGCGACCTGGCATTGCTGAATGAGGGGTGCATACAGTTTAGCGGATCACCGGAATTGCTGATCAACAAGGCCAGGGGACATGTATGGCAGGTGCAGACTGCAGGGGTGGAATATGACCTGCTGAAGGAAAAATATGCTGTTACATCTACCATTCCAACCGAAAACGGATGGGAGATCCAACTGGTGGGTGACCAAATCAGTCTGTCATCTGCCAGGGAAATAGAGCCGAACCTGGAACATGCCTATGTATATTTTATGGAATCAATAGCAGCAACCATATAAGATTTTTCATGTCGTTTCACCTCATTCGAATCATTGCCGCTTATGAAATGCGGACCCTGCTGCGAAGCTGGTTTTTCAGGATCTTTGCCGGAGGCGCGATATTTGGGCTCGGCATATTCAATCTGGCCATCAACATCAAAGCAAGCGGTGCCCCATGGATATATGGTGCACTGGCAGCATCCATCCCCTATGCCAACCTGATCATATTAAACCTGGGGCAGGCTGTGGTGGCTGTGTTCCTCGCCTCGGAGTTTCTGAAACAGGACCGGAAAAATGACACGGTGGAAGTAATTTATGCCCGTTCCATGACCAACTGGCAATATATACTGGGAAAAACACTGGGCATTCTGGCCGTATTTCTTGTGCTGAATCTGGTTGTATTGTTTATAGGTATTGGCTTCTCACTTATTGGAAATCTGGGTTCACAAAGCGTCTTTCCTTACCTGGCCTATCCACTGCTTATCAGCCTGCCAACACTAACCTTCATATTGGGATTGTCGTTTTACCTTATGGTATTGGTGCGGAACCAGGCCGTTACCTTTATTCTGCTAATAGGCTACATCGCGCTTACCGTCTTTTATCTGAGCAAAAAAGCATACCACCTCTTTGATTACATTGCCTTTAATGTACCCATGATGTATTCCTCCATCAGTGGGTTTGGCAATTTCGGTGAGATACTCCTGCACCGGAGTATTTATTTTGTATTGGGAGTTGGTTTCATTTTACTTACTGTGTACCGCTTGCAACGCCTTCCCCAGTCGGTGAAATTCGTTCGTGTTCCATTATTTGCAGGTCATTTGTTTTTTATTGCCGGGGCAGCCATGATTTGGCAGTATCTTCATACGAAAGATTCGTTATTTGCCTTCAGGCAGGAAGTAATTGAACTGAATAACCGGTATGTTTATATTCCCAGACCCGCAGTCAGTTTCTGTGAACTTGAGCTGGAACATGAGGAGAAGCAGATTTCTGTTGACGCCCGGTTAAATATTGTAAACCGGCACAGTAAAGAAATTGATACCCTGATTCTCAGCCTGAATCCTGGATTACAACTGGAAACAATGGAAGTGAACAGCCAACCTGCAACCTGGCAGCGGATGCACCAGATCATCATCCATGTTCTGAATGATCCAATGAAACCTGGTGACAGCCTGATGATAAATCTGAAATACCATGGAGGTATTAATGAAGATATTGCATTTCTTGACCTGGGCGACAGAGCCTTTACCGACAATCCGGTTTTTGAAGTCTTTAGGATGCAAAAGAGATATGCATTTTTGCAGCAGGATTTTGTTTGCCTTACTTCGGATGTATTGTGGTATCCGGTAACCGGAACCGGATATGCAACTGCGGTTCCGTTACAATATAATCCTGATTTTACAAAGTATTCATTAAAGGTTAAAACAGAACCCGGCTTAACACCCGTTTCACAAGGAAGGATGATTGAGGAAGAAAATGGTTACGTTCGGTTTGTTCCGGAATACGCGTTGCCAAAAATCAGCCTGCTTATCGGTAATTATGAAAAACGAATACTCACGGTGGATTCCATTGAATTCGATCTGTATACAATCAAAGGTCATGATTATTTCAGCGCTTTATTTGACCAGGTGCATGATACACTGCCAACCCTCATCCGCAATGTCAAAAAGGATTATGAATTCGATCTGGGTTTGAAATACCCGTTCCGGAGGTTTATTATGGCTGAGGTTCCGGTTCACTTTGCAGTCGATCAGCATCAGTATGCCTTCACCAGTGATGCTGTTCAGCCCGAAATGATACTTTGTCCCGAGAAAGGGGTTATGTTCAGTTCTTCTGATTTTATTGCGCGGAAGTTCAGAATGGAAAAAGGTTACAGGAACAGAAATGAAGAAGTGCTCCCTGTGGTGGTGCAGTCAAGACTGCTGGACCAGTTCTTCCGCAATAATTTCACAAACCGGTGGGACCAGGATAACGGATACACAAACCTGTATAACTGGCAAACCTACCACATCTTTCCGCTCTATTACACTTTTTTTTCACAACTCAAAAGCGAACAATGGCCCGTGCTGAATATTGGACTTGAAATCTACCTGAACAAGCGCAATTTTAATGAAGGTACCAGTTTTCATTATTACGAAGACCTCAGTGAAATTGAGAAAATTAACCTTGCGTTGAAAGAGAATTCATTGGATCAAATGGATTATTCTGAACGGGCTGATGATGAAAATGAAAATGCAGCCAGTTTGAGAAGGCTGGTTCAGGAAAAGGGACTTTATTTGTTCAACTACCTGAAAGCCAAATATGGAGATGCTTT
>JAFGOR010000133.1 GCA_016926375.1 Bacteroidales bacterium | reverse complement strand
TAGATGAGGATTCGGGTCAGACGATTATCAGCGGCATGGGTGAATTGCACCTGGAGATTCTGATGGACCGGCTGAAACGTGAATTCAACGTGGAATGCAACCAGGGAGCACCCCAGGTAGCATACAAGGAAGCCTTAACCAGTGAGGTAAAACACCGTGAAACATTCAAGAAGCAAACCGGAGGACGTGGTAAATTTGCGGATATTGAATTTGTATTATCACCGGCTGAGAAGGGTGCTTCCGGATTGGTTTTTGTAGATGAAGTAAAAGGCGGAAGGATTCCGCGCGAATATATTCCTTCGGTTGAAAAAGGTTTCCGTGAAGCTATGCGCAACGGTATCCTGGCCGGGTTCCAAATGGACAGTCTTCAGGTAACTCTGAAAGATGGTTCATTTCATCCGGTTGACTCCGATTCATTATCCTTCGAGATTGCTGCCAAGCAAGGATTCAAACACGCCCTTAAAAAAGGCAAGGTTTGCCTGCTTGAGCCGATTATGAAAATTGAAGTGGTGACACCCGAAGAAAACATGGGAGATATCATTGGTGATTTTAACCGCCGCCGGGGTCAGATTACCGGTATGGAAAGTCAGGCTTCACTGCGCGTGGTGCTGGCTCATGTTCCGCTGGCTGAAATGTTCGGCTACGTAACTGTGCTCAGGACCTTGTCATCAGGCAGGGCAACATCAACCATGGAGTTTTCGCATTACGATATAGTGCCTCCCGCTTTGTCGGCTGAGGTGATTGAAAAGATTACCGGAACCAAAGTAGTTGCATAAACAAATTGTAAGACCAACATACATGAGCCAAAAGATCAGAATTAAGCTTAAATCGTACGATCATAATCTGGTAGATAAGTCTGCCGAGAAAATCGTGAAAACGGTTAAGACAACCGGTGCGGTGGTAAGTGGTCCGATTCCGCTGCCCACTCACAAAAGAATATTTACCGTGTTACGGTCACCTTTTGTCAACAAGAAGTCAAGAGAGCAGTTTCAGCTTTCATCGCACAAGCGTTTGCTGGATATTTACAGTTCAACGCCGAAAACCATTGATGCCCTGATGAAACTGGAGTTGCCAAGTGGTGTTGAAGTTGAAATCAAAGTCTGAAACACTTAATTTGTTAAGAAATGCCAGGATTAGTTGGAAAGAAGGTCGGAATGACCTCCATATTTGATGAGAACGGTGCGAATGTTCCATGCACGGTTCTTGAAGTCGGTCCCTGTGTTGTTACCCAGGTGAAGACTGAAGAAACAGACGGTTATAAAGCTCTGCAGATAGCTTTTGATGAGAAGAAGGAAAAGAACACAACAGCTGCTTTGAAGGGACATTTCAAAAAAGCCGGTACAACCCCGAAACGTAAGCTTGTAGAATTAACAGGTTATATCCGCGACTGGAATTTGGGTGATGTAATCACGGTTGATTATTTTAAGGATGATGAGTGGCTTGATGTAACAGCTGTTTCAAAAGGTAAGGGATTTCAGGGCGTGGTAACGCGTCACGGGTTCAGCGGTATTGTAGGTAGTACTCACGGACAGCACGACAGGCAAAGAGCTCCCGGTTCACTGGGCGCATCATCATATCCTTCACGTGTTTTCAAGGGTATGCGTATGGCCGGACAAACAGGGAGCAAGAGTGTGAAGGTAGTCAACCTGAAGGTTGTTAAAATCATACCCGAAAGCAATCTCTTATTATTGAAAGGATCAGTACCCGGGGCAAAAGGATCCTATGTAATTGTTGAAAGTCCCGACAGAACATAATAAACTGTGAACAATGGAATTAGCAGTAATTAATAAAACAGGTAAGGAAACAGGCCGTAAAGTTGAACTCATGGATACTATTTTCTCCATTGAGCCCAATGATCATGCCATTTACCTTGATGTGAAACAGCATTTGGCCAACAAGCGCCAGGGAACCCATAAGTCGAAAGAACGCAATGAGGTTTCAGGGAGCACACGCAAGCTGAAAAAGCAGAAAGGTACCGGCGGTGCCCGTGCAGGTAGCATTAAGAACCCCTTATTCACCGGTGGTGGAAGAGTATTTGGTCCGCAGCCCCGTGATTACAGTTTCAAGCTGAATAAAAAGGTAAAGCAGCTTGCACGCAAGTCAGCGCTTACTTACAAAGCAAGAAATAACGAAATCGTGGTGCTCGAGGATTTCAGTTTAGAAACACCGAAAACCAAGGATTATATTGCCATTCTGGCCAATTTGCAGATTGAAGGCAAAAAGTCACTGGTGGTTCTGAATGAACCGAATAAAAATATATATTTGTCGTCCAGGAATTTATCCGGAACGAGAGTTGTAACAAGTTCAGAGTTAACTACATATGACATACTGAACAGCACTTCTCTTGTATTTTTTGAGAGTTCACTCGACAATGTTCAGAAGAGTCTGTAACCGTCTAATATTTTAGAAATGGATATCATTGTAAGGCCGGTTGTAACTGAAAAGATGAATGCCCAGGCTGACGGCCTGAAGAAATACGGCTTCATCGTAGACAAAAAGGCCAATAAAGTTCAGATAAAAAGGGCCGTCGAAAATCTGTATGGCGTTACGGTAGAATCGGTAAACACGATGTTCTATGCCGGCAAGCGCAAAGCAAGATTTACCCGCACCGGTTATGTTGCCGGAAGAAGGAACGCATTTAAGAAAGCAGTGATCACCTTGCGGGAAGGCGATACAATAGACTTTTATAGCAATATTTAATAGTATATTATGGCTGTAAGAAAATTAAAACCTGTAACCCCAGGCCAGCGACACAGAGTTGTTGCTTCCTTTGACGACATTACAAGCAGTGCGCCTGAGAAATCATTATTGAGGCCTTTGCAGAGATCAGGGGGTCGCAATAACGATGGAAAAATGACCATGCGTTATATTGGCGGTGGTCATAAGAAGAAGTACCGTATTATTGACTTTGCCAGAAACAAAGACGGCATGGGTGCAACTGTAAAAACCATCGAATACGATCCCAACAGGTCTGCACGAATTGCATTAGTTGTATACGAAGATGGTGAAAAGAGGTATATCATTGCTCCTGCAGGATTGAAGGTAGGCCAGGAAATACGTTCCGGTAACGGCGTGGCTCCCGAAGTAGGCAATTGTCTTTCACTTGGTGAGATACCCCTGGGTACGTTGGTTCATAATATTGAACTGCAACCAGGCAAGGGTGGTGCCATGGCAAGAAGTGCCGGATCTTATGCCCAGTTAACCTCACGTGATGGCAAGTATGCCATTATCAAACTTCCTTCGGGAGAATCGAGAATGATTCTGACTACTTGCAGAGCTACAATTGGAACCGTTTCCAATCCTGACCACGGTTTGGTACGCTCGGGAAAAGCCGGCCGTACCCGCTGGTTAGGAAGAAGGCCCAGAGTTCGCGGTGTTGTTATGAACCCCGTTGACCATCCGATGGGTGGTGGTGAAGGCAGGGCTTCAGGCGGACATCCAAGGTCACGCAAGGGATTGTATGCAAAGGGTATGAAAACCCGGAGGAAAAAGAATCCCTCAACCAGGTTTATTATTGAAAGCAGGAAAAAATAATTGACTTAAAATTATGAGCAGGTCATTAAAAAAGGGTCCCTTTATCGAATTTAAACTCGAGAAGCGCGTACTTGAAATGAATAAATCGGGAAAGAAATCGGTTGTTAAAACCTGGTCAAGAAGGTCTCTGATCTCACCCGACTTTGTAGGTCACACGATTGCTGTGCATAACGGGAACAAATTTATCCCTGTATATGTAACTGAAAACATGGTTGGACACCGTTTTGGTGAATTTTCACCAACCCGCACGTTCAGGGGGCATTCAGGCAGATCAAAAGATTAAAAACAAATCCATTAAAATAAGCAACAATGGGTGCACGTAAGCGTATTGCTGCAGAGCAGCGAAAAGAAGAAAAGAAGAACAATGCCATGGCAGTGTTGAACAACTGCCCCAGCTCACCCCGCAAAATGCGGTTGGTTGTTGATATGATCCGGGGCGTTGAAGTTACCAGGGCACTTGATATACTTCGTTACAGCACAAAAGAACCTTCCAAGAGAGTTGAAAAGCTTCTTTTGTCGGCCATTTCAAACTGGCAGAAGAAAAATGAAGATGTGCGTGTGGAAAAATCAAACCTGTATGTAAAGGAAGTATTTGTAGATGGCGGCCGTCAGTTGAAAAGACTCAGGCCGGCACCCCAGGGAAGAGGCTACAGAATCCGCAAGCGTTCAAATCATGTGACGATTGTGCTGGACAGCTTAGTAAATAATCAGGAACAAATCGAAAGTAAATCAAACTAATATTAATGGGACAAAAAGTCAATCCGATAAGTAATCGCCTGGGAATCATCAAAGGATGGGATTCTAACTGGTACGGCGGCAGAAACTATTCCGAGAAGCTGGTTGAAGACTATAAGATCCGTGAATATCTCACAGCGCGTCTGGCAAAAGCAAGTATCTCGAAGATTGTTATTGAGCGCACGCTTAAGCTGATTACGGTTACTGTTAATACTGCCCGTCCGGGAATCATTATCGGAAAGGGTGGTCAGGAAGTCGACAAGCTCAAGGAAGAATTGAAGAAGATTACCAGCAAAGAGGTACAGATCAATATTTTCGAGGTGAAAAGACCTGAACTCGATGCGGTTATCGTAGCCAACAATATTGCCCGACAGCTGGAAGGAAAGGTTTCTTACCGCAGAGCCATTAAAATGGCAATTGCCTCAACCATAAGAATGGGTGCCGAAGGTATTAAGTGCCAGGTATCGGGCAGGCTGGGCGGTGCTGAAATGGCACGTACCGAAATCATCAAGGAAGGCCGGATTCCGCTTCATACGTTCCGCGCCGATATTGATTACGCGCTGGGTGAGGCCCTTACCAAAGTTGGATTGATTGGCGTGAAGGTTTGGATTTGCAAAGGTGAAATTTATGGCAAACGTGATTTGGCTCCCAACATTGGTGCCAAGTCGGCCAAACCAAAAAGCAATTTCAAAAAACGCAGAAAATAAAAGGTTAACACGATAACAGGATAACATTATGTTACAACCAAAAAAAACAAAGTTCAGGAGGCAGCAGAAAGGCAGAATGAAGGGGAATGCCCAGAGGGGACATGACCTGGCCTTCGGATCATTTGGTATCAAAGCCCTGGATAAAGCCTGGATTACCGGAAGGCAGATTGAAGCTGCCCGTCAGGCAGTAACGCGTTACATGAAGCGTGAGGGACAAATCTGGATTCGTATTTTTCCGGACAAGCCAATTACCAAAAAGCCTGCAGAAGTGCGTATGGGTAAAGGTAAAGGCGCCCCTGAAGGATTTGTGGCTCCGGTTACACCCGGAAGAATCCTTATTGAAGCTGACGGAGTACCTTTTGAAATTGCCAAGGAAGCCCTCAGGCTTGCAGCTCAAAAGTTGCCCATTGCCACCAAGTTCATCATCAGAAGGGATTATGTTGAAATTTAATCAGTAAGCTCATGAAGACTTCCGAAATAAGAGAATTGTCCGCCAAGGAAATCGAGGAGCGGATTGAAAATGAGAAGAACCTCATTTTCCGGCAGAAAATGAACCATGCCATTTCTCCGCTGGATAACCCGATGAAAATCAGGGAAACCAGGAGGAACATTGCCAGGCTGGAGACCCTACTTCGTCAGAAAAAGAATGAAGCCAAGTAACAGGTTAAAACAGTATCAATGGAAAACAGAAATTTAAGGAAAGAAAGGATCGGGATTGTCGTAAGTGACAAGATGGACAAAACCATCGTGGTGGCCGAAAAAAGAAAGGTGAAGCATGCCATATATGGAAAGTTCATCAACCGCACCACAAAATTCAAAGCACATGACGAAACCAATGATTGCCATATTGGCGACCTGGTAAAAATCATGGAGACCCGTCCTCTCAGCAAGAGTAAATCCTGGAGAGTAGTTGAAATTATCGAAAGAGCTAAATAACTATGATACAGCAAGAAAGCAGATTAACGGTTGCGGACAACAGCGGTGCAAAAGAGGTTCTTTGCATCAGGGTGCTCGGCGGCACAGGCCGGCGGTATGCATCTGTTGGCGATAAAATAGTGGTGACCGTAAAGAGCGCACTTCCTGCAAGCGAAGTAAAAAAAGGAACCGTAAGCAAAGCAGTTGTGGTAAGAACCAGCAAGGAAATACGTCGCGCCGACGGATCATACATCCGTTTCGATGACAATGCCTGTGTGTTGCTCACCAACACCGACGAAATCAGGGGAACCCGTATTTTCGGGCCTGTTGCCAGGGAACTGCGCGACAAGTATATGAAAATTGTATCACTTGCGCCTGAAGTGTTATAATATTAAAAATTCAAAGCGATGCAGAAAAAACTACATATCAAAAAAGGCGATACGGTTTTCGTGAATGCCGGAGAAAGCAAAGGCCAGCAAGGCAGGGTTCTCGAGGTGATCAGGAGTAAGGAAAGGGCTATTGTTGAAGGTATTAACCTGGTCAGCAAGCATACCAAGCCCAATGCCAAAAGTCCACAGGGCGGTATTGTTAAAAAAGAAGCCCCGGTGCATATTTCAAACCTGATGCTGGTGGATCCTTCAACCGGAAAACCTACCCGTATCGGACGCAAAGAAAGCGACAACGGACGTCTTGTTAGATATTCAAAAAAATCAGGGGAGGAGATTAAATAATGGCTCATACACCTAACCTCAAAGCAAAATACCGGGATGAGATCATTCCGGCACTCACCAAAGAATTCAGTTACCATTCGGTGATGCAGGTACCCAAGCTGGAAAAAATTGTGATTAACCAGGGTGTGGGACAAGCTGTTTCTGATAAGAAAATGGCTGATACCGCTCAGGAGGAGCTCACAACAATTACCGGCCAGAAAGCAATTCAGACCATGTCGCGTAAAGACATATCGAACTTCAAACTGAGGCGCAAAATGCCCATCGGTGTAAAGGTTACGCTGCGCCGCGATACCATGTATGAATTTCTTGAAAGATTAATCAGTGTTGCTTTGCCGCGTATACGCGATTTCAAGGGAATCAACAGCAAGTTCGACGGAAGGGGCAATTATACACTCGGAATTACGGAGCAGATTATTTTCCCCGAAATTGATATGGACAAGATCAGCAAAATCCTGGGCATGGAGATTACTTTTGTTACCTCTGCCAGGTCGGATGAAGAAGCTTTCGCGCTGTTGCGTGAATTCGGATTACCATTTAAGAATATTAAAAAGAATTAGTTTATATGGCTAAAGAATCATTAAAGGCACGCGAAGTAAAGCGCAAGAACCTTGTGGAGAAATACGCCGCTAAAAGAGAAAAGCTGAAAGCTGCCGGCGATTTCCAGGAACTCAGCAGGTTGCCGAGAAATTCAAATCCCATTCGGTTGCACAACCGCTGTAAGCTCTCCGGAAGACCCAAAGGATTTATGCGGCAATTTGGAGTAAGCAGGATTGTTTTCAGAGAACTTGCTTCCAAAGGATTAATTCCCGGTGTTAAAAAAGCCAGCTGGTAATTTGGTGAAAAAAGTGAAAAAACAAAAGAAATGACAGATCCGATAGCAGATTATTTGACCCGGTTGAGGAACGCAATAGGCGCCCACCATAAAGTGGTTGAGATACCCTCATCCAATCTGAAAAAGAATATTACCAAGATTCTTTTCGATAAAGGTTATATCCTGAACTACAAATTTGTAGATGACAAGCTGCAGGGCAGCATCAAAATAGCCCTGAAATACCATGCCGAAACAAAGCAGCCCGCGATTCGCTCCATCAAGCGCGTCAGTTCGCCCGGCCTTCGTAAATACGTTGGCTCCGAAGAACTACCCCGTGTGCTGAACGGACTTGGTATTGCCATATTATCTACTTCCAGGGGTGTAATGACCGACAAGGAAGCCAGAAACCTGAATATAGGTGGTGAAGTATTGTGTTACGTTTATTAACGGAGGAAAGTAAATGTCACGAATAGGAAAAATGCCGATTAAATTACCGCAGGGCGTTACCTTAACGGTTAAACCCGACAATTCGGTTGCTGTAAAAGGACCGAAAGGTGAACTTACCCAGGTGGTTGATCCCGATATCAAGGTGGAAATCAATGACGGGGAGGTAGTGATCAACCGTCCTACCGAGCAGAAACGTCATAAATCAATGCACGGACTGTACCGCTCACTGATCAATAATATGGTTCATGGCGTTTCCGAGGGTTATAAAATTGAAATGGAAGTGGTTGGTGTTGGTTACAAAGCTGAAGCCAAGGGGCAGGTTCTCGAACTCAGCCTGGGTTACTCCCACGATATTCATTTTGAAGTACCTCAGGAGGTTAAGCTTGAAACCAAAACAGAAAGAAGAAGCAACCCGATTATTACCCTGACCAGCAGCGATAAGCAGCTGATAGGCCAGGTGGCTGCCAAAATCAGGTCGTTCCGCGAACCTGAACCCTATAAAGGCAAGGGTATTAAATTCGTGGGTGAAGTACTCAGAAAGAAAGCCGGTAAATCGGCGACAGCCAAATAAAATATTAAACTTTTAAATTATGGCTTTAACAAAATTTGAGCGCAGGAGCAGAATTAAACTGCGCATCCGTAAAGTGGTTTACGGAACAAAAGATAAACCCAGATTAACGGTTTTCAGAAGCAATAAGCAGATCTATGTTCAGTTGATTGACGATGCGGAAGGCAAAACTTTATTGTCGGTTTCATCGCGTACCAAGGAAATTGCTGAAAAATCCGGCATTACAAAAATCGAACAGGCCAAGCTGGTGGGTAAGCTCGCTGCTGAAAAATCAAAAGAAAGCGGTATCAGCATGGTGGTCTTTGACCGCAACGGGTATCTGTATCATGGTAGAATTAAAGCACTGGCTGAAGCTGCCAGGGAAGGTGGACTTAAATTTTAGCGAATTATGTCAAATGTAAACATTCGAAGAGTAAAGACTACAGACCTGGATCTGAAAGACCGTCTTGTTAGTATTCAACGTGTAACCAAGGTTACAAAAGGTGGCCGTACCTTCAGTTTCTCAGCCATTGTTGTGGTTGGTAATGAAGATGGTATTGTGGGATACGGACTGGGCAAAGCCAATGAAGTAACTACTGCCATTGCAAAAGGCGTTGAAGATGCCAAGAAGAACCTGATTAAAGTTCCGGTTTACAAAGGTACTATACCCCATGAGCAGATTGCCAAATATGGTGGAGCCAAAGTCTTTCTGAAACCAGCTTCAAGTGGTACCGGTGTGAAGGCCGGAGGTGCTATGCGCGCTGTTCTTGAAAGCGTTGGTGTTCATGATGTACTTGCCAAATCAAAAGGGTCATCAAACCCGCATAACCTGGTCAAGGCTACTTTTAATGCGCTGCTTCTTCTGCGCGATGCATCTACTATTGCACAGCACCGCGGCGTAAATATGGAAAAGGTATTTAATGGGTAATGCTTGAATTATACTATACCAATGGCTAAAATTAAAATTACACAGGTAAGAAGCAGGATTCACTGCACAAAAAGGCAGAAACTTAACCTGGATGCACTCGGGCTCCGGAAGCTGAACGCTTCTGTTGAGCATGAAGCCACTCCGCAGATTCTGGGAATGGTGAATAAAACAAAGCATCTGGTGAAAGTAACTGAAATCTAGTTGAACGATTAATTTAAAGACATCATAATACTATGGATCTTAGCAATTTAAAACCAGCCAAAGGATCAGTCAAAAGTGAAAAGCGGATTGGCAGAGGCCAGGGTTCCGGTAGAGGCGGTACTTCTACAAGAGGACATAAAGGTGGTCAGTCAAGGTCAGGATATTCACGCAAGATTGGTTTCGAAGGAGGTCAGATGCCCTTGCAGCGCAGAGTTCCGAAATTCGGATTCAATAATATCAGCCGCAAGGAATACAAGGGTGTTAACATTTCAACCCTTCAGACTCTGGCTGAATCTAGAAAACTGGATGTTATCGATGTTAAAACCCTGGCTGAAGCCGGTTTGATTTCGAAAAATGACATGGTGAAAATTTTAGGAAACGGAAAACTGACGATAAAACTGGATGTTACTGCTCATGCCTTCTCCAAATCAGCCAAAGCTGCGATTGAAGCGTTGAAGGGAACAGCAACAATAATCTGACACCCGCATGAAAGCATTTATTCAGACTATAAAGAATATTTATAAAATTGAAGAACTGAGATCGAGGATCGGGTTTACCCTTTTTATCATTCTCATTTACCGCCTGGGTTCCAAAGTTGTGCTTCCCGGAGTTGATCCGGGCAGACTTCAGGACTTTGCTGAACGCACTTCGGAAGGCGTATTGGGCTTGCTGGATATGTTTTCCGGCGGAGCCTTCTCAAACGCTTCGATTTTTGCATTGGGTATTATGCCCTATATTTCGGCATCTATCATCATCCAGCTGCTGACCATTGCCATACCTTATTTTCAGCGTATGCAGAAAGAAGGTGAAAGCGGCCGGCGCAAAATGAATCAGATTACAAGGTACCTGACGGTTGTGGTGCTTATTCTTCAGGCTCCTGCATACCTCACGCAAATTCCCATGGAAGCAAGGTTGATGGCACCGGGGATGTTCCAGCTTACATCTGTAATTATTCTTATTGCCGGAACCATCTTTGTGATGTGGCTTGGAGAAAGAATTACCGAAAAAGGAATAGGAAACGGCATCTCACTGATCATCATGATTGGGATTATTGCCCGGTTACCTTTTGCAATTACCAGTGAATTTACAGACCGTTTGAATGGTCAGGGCGGATTGGTTGCTTTTCTTGTGGAAATTATTTTCCTGCTGTTGGTTATTGCAGTCAGCATCCTGTTGGTGCAGGGAACCCGGAGAATACCGGTTCAATATGCCAAGAGAATTGTTGGTAATAAACAATACGGAGGTGTGCGGCAGTATATTCCGCTTAAGGTAAATGCTGCAGGTGTGATGCCCATTATTTTTGCACAGGCCATCATGTTCCTGCCGCTGTCATTTGCACGTTTCTCCGAAAGCGGGGAGGCACTTTCCAAATTTGTTTCTGCATTCTCACGCTATACCAGTGTATGGTATAATGTAACTTTTGCTCTGTTAATCATTGTTTTTACGTATTTTTACACGGCCATTATCATGAACCCTACTCAAATGGCCGAGGATATGAAGAAAAACGGCGGTTTTATTCCCGGTGTGAAACCCGGAAAGAAGACCAGCGAATTTATTGATTCCATCATGTCGAAAATAACCCTGCCGGGTAGTATTTTTCTGGCACTGGTAGCCATTATGCCTGCCTTCGCCACTTTGATGGGTATTCAGGATAGCTTTGCCCAGTTTTTCGGAGGCACATCGCTGCTGATTTTGGTGGGTGTTGTGTTGGATACGCTACAGCAAATAGAAAGTCATTTGCTCATGCGGCATTACGACGGACTGATGAAATCAGGTCGCGTTAAAGGAAGGGCAGGCGGTGCAGCTTCCTCTATTTAACAACTATTGAAGTTCTTTGATGATTCATTATAAAACAGCGGAAGAGATCGAATTGCTCAGGGCGAGCAATCAGTTGGTGTCGAAAACACTGGCTGAGGTTGCCAAACGGATATCACCCGGGGTTACCACCCTGGAACTGGATCAGGTTGCCGAGGAATTCATCCGTGATCATGCTGCTGTACCCGGTTTCCTGGGTTATAAGGGATACCCGAAAACGCTTTGCACTTCGGTTAACCAGCAGGTTGTTCATGGAATACCCTCTGGCTATGTGCTTAAGGAAGGCGATATTGTGTCGGTGGATTGTGGTGTTTTGTTCCAGGGTTATTACGGTGATTCAGCCTATACCTTTACCGTAGGTGAAGTAGCGGACAGGGTGAAGCAATTGCTGAAAACCACCCGTGCGTCGTTGTACAAGGGAATTGAGAACGCCAGGGAAGGGAAAAGAGTCGGGGATATCGGCAATGCCATCCAGGAATACTGTGAACGTGAGAAGTTTTCAGTAGTACGTGAAATGGTGGGGCACGGGATCGGCAAGTCGCTGCATGAAAGTCCGGAAGTTCCGAATTACGGAAGGAAGGGGCACGGACCACGCCTTCAGGAAGGCATGGTAATCTGCATTGAGCCCATGATTAACATGGGGAGAAAGGATATAACCCAGGATGCAGATGGCTGGACAATTCAAACGGCAGACAGGTTACCCTCGGCGCATTTTGAACATTGCGTGGCCATAACCAAAAACGGTGCTGAGCTTCTTTCGACTTTTGAGTACATAGAAGCGGTACATAATGTAACAATTTGAAGATTGAATAAATATAAGAGTAAATCAACAAACTTGCCTGCCGGTAGGCAGGTCAACAAATCGACAGATAAATAGGGATCATATATGTCAAAACAACCATCCATTGAACAAGATGGCATTATTAAAGAAGCTCTTTCAAACGCAATGTTTCGCGTTGAACTTCAAAACGGGCATGTAATTACTGCCCACATCTCCGGTAAGATGAGAATGCATTATATCAAAATTCTGCCCGGCGATAAAGTGAGAATTGAAATGTCACCCTATGATTTGACTAAAGGAAGAATAACATTCAGGTACAAATAATTGAACTGATTATCATGAAAGTAAAAACATCCATTAAGAAACGCACTGCCGACTGCAAGATTGTTCGCAGAAAAGGAGTTTTGTTTGTGATCAACAAAAAGAATCCCAAATATAAACAGCGTCAGGGCTGATTATTGATTTAAAATTTAATATTATATCTATATGGCTAGAATCGTTGGTGTCGATTTACCAAAGAATAAAAGGGGCGAAATAGGGCTTACCTATATTTATGGACTGGGCCG
>JAFGOR010000016.1 GCA_016926375.1 Bacteroidales bacterium | reverse complement strand
CCTACCGGGGCATGCCATTTCTTCAATTTCCCCTTATCTGAAGTGGAAAACCAGAGCGTTGACCTGTGCGACCTGTTAAAGGAAGAAACAGCGCGGATTGAAGAAGAGCTATCCTACACTAATACCCTGACAGGAAAGGTGAAAGTTATTGAAAAATTCTTAGTCCGGCGATTCGCCCCAATTACATCCTATGATCAAAAGATAATAAATAAGGGAATTGATCTGATTCGATGTGGCAAAGGACAGATTACCGCTACATCTATGGCCGATGACCTGTCACTTACCACCAAAAGTCTCGAAAGGAAATTTGCACACTACCTGGGCAAAACCACCAAACAACTGGTTAAGCTGATCCGTTTTCAGCAGGTGCTGCAGGATTTCAGTAATCATAAACATATCCACCTCACTGAAATTGCCTACCGGAATGGTTATTACGACCAGTCGCACTTCATCAGGGATTTCAAAACACACACGGGTTACACACCAAAAGAATTCATTACCCGGTATCCCGGATTCAGCTTAAATGGGGAATCGTGTTAATTTGCATGATTTTCAGAATGTCTGTTTTTTACAATTTTTAGGATTTGAGAGATCCTATTTTTGCCGATCAAAATAAATCACTCCATGAATCAAAACCAGATCATCGTAAAAAACGCACACACCAACAATCTCAGGAACATTGACATTGAGATTCCCAAGCACAAACTGGTAGTTTTCACCGGGGTTTCGGGATCAGGAAAATCGTCGCTGCTTTTTGACACCATTTATACCGAAGCACAGCGGCAATTGATCGAAACCTTCTCTACTTTTGCACGCACCCGCATGCCCAAGCTGTCGCGCCCGGATGTTGACGACATCCTGAACCTGTCTACTGCTATTGTGATCGACCAGAAACGAATGGGCAACAACTTGCGGAGCACGGTAGGAACAGCTACCGAAGTAAATACCTACCTGCGCCTGCTGTATTCGAGGGTTGGAAAGCCTTTTATTGGTCCTTCGTTTTACTTCTCATTCAACCATCCCGAAGGCATGTGTCCCCATTGCCACGGATTGGGTAAACAAATCAAAATCAATCTCGACCTGTTTTTGGACCGTGAGAAGTCCATCCGGGAAGGCGCCATCAACCATCCACATTACAAAGTGGGCGGATTCCTTTGGAAAGAACTGGTTAGCCTGGGTGTAGTGAACCCCGATAAGCCATTAAAAGATTTCACTGAAGCAGAACTGGATGTTTTATTGTATGCCGAACCATTTGCCATTAAAGATGCTAAAGAAAAATTGACTTATAACCGGAATTTCGAAGGCATAGCCCGAAAGCTTGAAAAAGCAGTTTCTTCAAGAGCAGATGACGAAACTGCCGAAGAAGAAAAGAATGCTTATACCCGATTCTTCATCTATAAACCTTGTGAACATTGTGGCGGCACACGCCTGAACGAAAGAGCCAGAAGTGTCAGCATCAACGGCATGACCATTAACCAGGTTTGCAGCATGGAACTGCTGGACGTGCTGCCCTTCCTGACAGAAATTCATGATGAAATATCAACACCTGTTTTGCGGAAAGCGCAATTTCTGCTTCAGCAACTCATTGAAATCGGTGTGGGGTATTTATCACTCGACCGCGCCGTAAGCACCCTGTCGGGTGGTGAATCGCAGCGGGTGAGAATGGCAAAGCAACTCGACTGCAACCTGGTGGATATGCTTTATGTGCTTGATGAACCATCAATCGGACTACACCCGCGCGATACAGACAACCTGATGCAGATGCTCTTCCGAATGAAAGAAAGGGGCAATTCAGTATTTGTTGTGGAACACGATCCCGACATCATCCGTGCCGCCGAATGGATTGTTGACATGGGCCCCCGTGCCGGCAAACTGGGAGGAATGGTTGTATACAATGGTGAACCGGAAGGGTTGGCTCACACACAAAGCCTTACTGCGGAATACCTGCAAAAAAAGGGACCGGCGGTTTACCAGAGAAAGACTGCCGGCACTTTCTTTGAAATCAGGAATGCCACAGCCAACAACCTGAAAAATGTGACGGTGAAGATTCCCAAGGGTGTATTGACCTGCGTGACAGGCGTGGCCGGCAGCGGCAAAAGCAGCCTGATTCATGAATGCTTTGTTAAGGAACATCCCGAAGCTGTTGTTATTGACCAGTCGCCTATCGGCAAATCATCACGCGCCAACGCTACCACGTTCATCGGCGTATTTGATCTGATCCGGAAAGAATTTGCGGCTGCCACAAGCAGCGATGCCTCGCTGTTCAGTTTCAACTCCAAAGGAGCCTGCCCCAAGTGCAACGGACAGGGTGTGCTGACTTTTGAGCTTCATTTCCTCGACTCGGTAAAAACCATTTGCGATGAATGTGAAGGGAAACGCTATCATGCTGACGTGCTGGAACTGAAATTTAGGGGTAAGAATATTGCGGAAGTGTTGGACATGACGGTAAACCAGGCATACGAACATTTCACCTCACCAAAAATCAGAAAACATCTGAAGCTTTTGCAGCAGGTTGGCCTGGGCTACCTGAACCTGGGGCAATCGCTCAGCTCTTTATCGGGAGGCGAATCGCAGCGCCTGAAAATAGCCACCGAGTTACAGAAAGACGGCAACATCTACATCATGGATGAGCCTACTACCGGGCTGCACATGTCGGATATCGAAAATTTCTACAACATCGTTGCATCACTGGTAGCCAAAAACAATACTGTGGTTATCATTGAGCACAATTTGGACATTATCAGGCATGCCGACTGGATCATCGACATGGGACCTGAAGGCGGAAAAAAAGGCGGAGAGCTGCTTTTTCAGGGCACACCCGAAGACTTAATGCAATGTGAACGCTCAATCACCGGGAGGTATTTGAAAAGGGTGATGGGGTCGGTATCTAACTGAACATCTCACGAATATTTTCTCGCAGATTCTCGCAGACCTGCCTGCGCTGCCGCTTCGGCAGGCAGGTTGAGCAGATTTTCGCAGATTTATTTCTTCGTTAACCTGAGGATTTACAGGTGTTTGGCTTAGGCTCCCGCAGGAATGCGGGACAGGTTGTGCCCATTGCCGTCAAACTAAGGATGCATATTGTTGAAATTCTTTTCTTTGCATAAGGAAACATCAATATCATATCGGTTAACGCTGAACATAGCGCTATCCCCCTTTGGAGGCATAGCCGTCAAGCTAATGCTCATTTATCGTTAATAATGAAGATGTTATAAGTTGTAAGATGTTTATTT
>JAFGOR010000132.1 GCA_016926375.1 Bacteroidales bacterium | reverse complement strand
GATTATTAAGTACTTTTTGAACGCGCATGGAAGAATTGATTAAACAACTGAAACAGGATATTATTGAAGCCTTATCGCTTGAAGATGTAGTAGCCGAAGATTTTGATGCAGACACGCCCTTGTTTGTAGAAGGTCTGGGGCTCGATTCGATTGATGCCCTTGAACTGATTCTGCTGATGGAAAGAAAATACGGAGTTAAAATTGAAGATCCCAAGGAAAGGCGGAATGTTTTGCGCAATGTTAGGGCAATGGCAGAATGCATCACCAATCACCGAAATAAGCAAAGTTAATGGGTCCAAGGGTTTTTGTTACCGGTGTTGGCCTTGTTTCAGCAATAGGCAACGGTACTGAAGAAACCCTGGATTCTTTCAGACTACTGAAACCGGGTATCGGAAAATTATCTCTTTTTGATTCCGTTCATTCGGGTATACCGGTTGCTGAAGTGAAGCTGCATAATGCTGAATTGGCTCAGTTGGCCGGTATAGACATTCAATCCAATCCCCATTCAAGGAATACACTATTGGCTTTGGTTGCTGCATCCCAGGTCTTCAGCACATCAGGATGGACCAATGCTTCCGGGGAAAGAACCGGGGCCATTATGGCCACTACAGTTGGCGGCATGGATCTCAACGAGCAACATTATAAATCGCTCCTGGAAAGCGATCAGCATAAGCACCTGATTGATTTATTTGACAGTGCCGATTGTGCCGAAAAGGTTGCCGCACATATGGGCATCAGGCATCATGTTACCACCATATCCACTGCCTGCTCTTCATCGGCTAATGCCATCATGCTGGGGGCCAGGCTTATTAAAAACGGCCGACTCCGCCGCGTACTGGTGGGAGGCTCTGATGCGCTCACCAAATTTACCCTGAATGGTTTCTTTTCGCTTGAAATTCTTTCTGCTACAGGGTGCAGGCCTTTCGATAAAGACCGGAACGGACTGACCATTGGCGAGGGTGCTGCTGTTCTGGTTCTTGAATCTGAAGAAACAGCATGTGAAAAGAATATTATCTGCGAAGTAACCGGGTATGCCAATGTTAATGAAGCTTTTCATGCCACATCTTCTTCAGTTGAGGGAACAGGAGCGATTATGGCCATGAGCAGAGCATTGGAAACGGCCTCGCTGAAACCCGACGACATCAGCTACATCAATGCCCACGGAACGGGAACGAAAATTAACGATCTCTCGGAAGGCAGGGCCATTGATGCTGTTTTTGGTTCGCAAATTCCACCTGTGAGTTCCACCAAGGCATTCACTGGTCATACCCTTGGAGCCGCTGGTGCTATTGAGGCTGTTTTCTCATGCCTGGCGCTTAAGCAAGGCCTTGTATTGCCGGCGTTGAATTTTACCAATCCCATGCCGGAATTGTCGTTTCAACCTCAAAAAGCAATGGAATCCCGGTCATTGAAACATGTCATGTCGAATTCTTTTGGTTTTGGCGGTTCAAACACTACATTAATCTTCTCAAAAGTTTGATATGCCGGCCTTCATTAAATCCAGTTGTGTTATTTCGCCTCAGCATACCCACCATGCCGAAGGATTTCCTGCTGAAATGAAAGAGGTTGTTGCTAACAGGCTTTCGTGTGAAGAACCTGATTATAAAAGTCTGATCAATCCGTTGCAACTCAGGCGAATGCCCCGCATTCTTAAAATGGGTCTGGCAGCATCGCAACTTTGCATCAACAGGGCCGGTGGTGTCAGTCCCGACGGAATTGTAGTTGGAACAGGGCTTGGCTGCCTCGATAACCTGGAGAAATTTCTCCTGGAAGTGTTGGATAACAATGAGCATGTTACCAGTGTGTTGCCTTTCATCAACTCAACACACAATGCAGTGGCGGCTCAGATTGCCATGCTGCTTAAAAATCACAATTACAACGTGACCTATTGTCATCGGGCATTCTCATTTGAAAGTGCACTTCTGGATGCACTTATGCTGCTTCAGGAAAAACAGGCGCACCATGTGCTTGTTGGCGGTATTGACGAATGCACTTCCGATTTTGTGCACCTGCACAGCTACCTGGGTCAATGGAAAGAGCCGTTAAGCAACTTTCAACTGCTATCGGGAAAATCACCCGGCACTATTGCCGGTGAAGGATCAGCTTTCTTTATGATTTCAGATGAAGTAAGTGGCGGAGGTAATGACGTTAATATTGCAGGAATTCATACTTTCCTTACTTCGGCACCTGCTGATATGACTGATGTGGTGCGTGAATCTGACCTGTTTCTCGAACAATACGGATTGAGGAAGCAGGACATGGATACAGTTTTGCTCGGACTGAACGGCGATTCCCGAAATGATGGCCTTTACCATCAGCTTATGGAGCATTATTTTGATAGTAATGCACAATTTCTCTATTACAAACATTTATGCGGTGAATATTATACTTCATCGGCTTTTGCGTTGTGGCTTGCATCTGCGATAATGCAAAGCCGGAGTATTCCCGATGTTGTTAGCTTCAACAGCAGATCGAGCCAATCGCCTGAAAACCTGCTCATTTATAACCTACATCACAATACGGAACATTCGCTGATTCTTCTGAGGTATGGCAGACTATGATGTGGTAATAATCGGAAGCGGACTGGGCGGCCTGCTGTGCGCAAACATCCTGAGCAGGGAGGGTTTGAACGTGTGCATTGTAGAGAAAAACTTCAAGCCGGGAGGATCGCTGCAAACATTCGGAAGAAAAGGAACAATTTTTAATACCGGACTGAATTATACCGAAAGTCTCGATGAAGGGCAGGTGCTCAATCGTTACTTCAAATATTTAGGGGTGCTTGATAAGCTTAAGCTTCAAAAGCTCGACACGGAAGGCTTTGAGGTGATTGATTTTCCCGATGGCCGCTACCGTTTCGCCATGGGAAAGGAAAACTTCCTGGAGACACTGTCAAAAGATTTCCCGGCTGAAAGGCAAGGGCTCAAAACTTACCTGGAAAAAATCAAAGCGGTATGTGATGAGATTTCCATGTACTCTTTTTCAGAGAAACCATCGAATATGATCAACGAGCGACACCTGAATATGGGTGCTGCCGACTATATCAGATCCGTTATATCAAACAACAGATTGCAGAACATATTGGCCGGCAACAGCATGTTGTACTCAGGAACAGAAAATAAAACCCAGCTTTTTACCCACGCCCTGATCAACAATTCATTTATCGAAAGTGCATGGCGCGTTGCAGGCGGAAGTCACACACTGGTGAACATATTAACCGATAACATTGTTAAAAACGGTGGTACCATAATCCTGAAGCAAAAAGTGGGAAAACTTGTGGTTGAAGAGGGAAAGATTGGTTGCGCCGTGTTGGCAAACGGAGAGAAAATATCGGGGAAGCATTTCATAGCGAATATTCATCCGGAAAGTCTACTGAATATGACTGAACCCGGCGTATTCAGGAAAGTATACGTAAACCGAATCAGAAATCTGGAAAATACCATGGGGATGTTTACACTTTACCTGGTTTTTAAAAAAGATACTGTGCCTTATGTAAAGCACAACTTTTATCATTTCAACCAGGACAATGCGTGGATTGCATCGGATTATCATCCCGAAAAATGGCCGCAGAATTATCTGCTCATGCATACCTGCACTGCTGAGAATGCCCGGTTTGCCGATAGTGCATCGGTAATTACCTATATGGACTTTGCTGAAGTGAAAAAGTGGGAACATACCCATACCGGTGACCGGGGAGAGGACTACCTGGATTTTAAAAATAACAAAGCCGGGATACTGCTGGACGCTGTAGAGAAACAATTTCCGGGACTCAGAAACCATGTTGCTGCGTATTACACTTCAACACCGCTCACCTGGCGCGATTACACAGGAACCCGGGCCGGTTCGGCATATGGCCTTCTGAAAGACTTCAACAGACCGCTTGAATCATTGATTACCCCCAGGACCCAAATCTCAAATCTTTTCCTTACCGGTCAGAACCTGAATGTCCATGGAATTCTCGGAGTCACCACATCAGCAGTGGTAACCTGCGGAGAATTAATTGATGCGAATTATCTCATTAGAAAAATAAAAGCAGCCTGAAAATTTAAATAAGTTTCTTATTATTGGGTATGGGTTATGACGTGGTAATAATCGGAAGTGGACTGGCCGGACTGCAATGCGGATACATCCTCAGCAAAGAAGGATTTAAAGTTTGCATACTCGAAAAAAGCAACCAGTTGGGCGGATGCCTGCAGACCTTCAAAAGAAAAGGCAGCATCTTTGATACCGGCATGCATTACATCGGATCGATGGATGAAGGTCAGGTGCTTAACCGTTTTTTCAGGTATTTCGGGCTGACCGATAAGTTGAGACTTCACAGGATGGATGAAACGGGATATGAGATCGTCCGTTTTGCCGGCAAAGAATACAAATATGCCATGGGTTATGATCGTTTTGTTGAAACCCTTGCGGCACAGTTTCCAGGTGAGCATGAGGCATTGAAGAAATATGCCGGTAAGCTCAGGGAAATTTCCGGGGCTGTGGATTTGTACAACCTGCGCGACTTCACAGGAAATAATTCCAGTTATATGGACTATTACAGCCACGGGATTGATCCGTATCTGGATTCCATTACCAGCAATCCTGTCCTTAAGAATGTTTTGCTGGGTACCTCACCATTGTATTGTGGTGTGAAGGACAAAACCCCGCTTTATATTCCCATGATCATTCATTCGTCGTATATTGAAAGTGCCTACCGGTTTGTCGGCGGGGGATCGCAAATCAGCGATCTGTTGGAGCAATTTATAACCAACAACGGCGGAACCATCCTCAAAAAAGCGGAGGTAACCAAATTCTTCTTTAACGGCAGTATGGTTTCCGAAGTTGAAATAAACGGAAATGAAAGAATACAGGGCCGGAATTTTATTTCCAACATCCATCCCAAACTGATGCTGGAACTGATGGATGATTCTCCTTTCCGGCCGGCTTACAGGAAAAGAATTGAAAGCCTTGAGGATACCTATGGCATTTTTACGCTGTACCTGGCCATGAAAGAAAAGTCGTTCCGCTATATCAACAACAATTATTATCACTATGATACTATGGATGTTTGGGACGGTGACAATTACAATCCCGAAAACTGGCCCAAAGGTTATATGCTGCATTTATCACCAGATCCAAAAGACCTTCAATATACCGATACCATCATCATGAACACCTACCTGAAGTGGAGCGAGGTGGAAAAGTGGTCCGGTACAACCATAGAAAAAAGAGGTGAGCAATACAAAGCATTTAAACAGGAGCGGGCTGAAAAAATGCTGAACATTCTGGAACGCGACTTTCCCGGTATCCGGAAATCTGTTCGGGATTACTATACATCAACACCGCTTACATACCGGGATTATACCGGAACTACTAAGGGGTCTATTTACGGGATACTAAAAGATTACAATAATCCCCTGAAGACCATTATTGTTCCCCGGACGAGTGTGCGCAACCTGTTCCTTACCGGACAGAATATCAATATTCACGGAGTTATTGGGGTTACTATCAGCGCAATTCTTACTTGTGGTGAATTAATCGGATTGTCGTACCTGCTTGAAAAAATGAGACATGCCAATTAAAAAGCACAAAAAAAGAGGACTGCTGTTTTGGATATTGCTTGCGGCAGCTATTCTGCTGGTTAGTTTTGTTGTTTACTTTGCCCTGGTTGCCATAGATCATCCCCCGGCTGTGGACAACACAGCTGTTGCTGAAATCAAAAGAGAAGCTCCGGAAAGGGATGTTTATACCTTTGGCAATTCATGGCTCCGTAAAAGTGAGAGTGGTTTGTGGGAAGCCTATATTGAAGGAGATCCGTTTGAACGCGGTGTTGCATTCGGCCAGCTTTCCAAAGAGCTTTTATATTACCAGGAAACTTCCTTTGTTGAACAAATCCGTGAACTGATTCCTTCTGACAATTACCTGAAGGTGTTGAAATACTTCATTGCTTTTTTTAACCGGAACCTCGACAGGCATATTCCGGATGAGTATAAGGAAGAGATTTATGGTACATCGCTGGCCTGCAGCCCGGAATACGATTTCATCGGCTCCGGATATCAGCGCCAGCTGAACTACCATGCTGCACATGATATAGGTCATGCGCTCCAGGGACTCAACCTGGTAGCCTGTACTTCGTTTTCGGTTTGGGATGATCAGTCAGCGGATTCTTCCCTGCTGGTAGGAAGGAATTTTGATTTTTACATGGGCGACAAGTTTGCCGAGAACAAAATTGTATGCTTTGTGAATCCTTCTGAAGGCTATAAATTCATGATGGTAACCTGGGCCGACATGATTGGGGTAGTTTCGGGCATGAATGAAAAAGGACTGACGGTCACCATCAATGCGGCAAAATCTACCATACCCTCACAGGCGGCAACACCGGTAACCATTTTGGCCAGGGAAATCATTCAGTATGCCTCCACAATTGATGAAGCATATGCCATAGCAGCAAAGCGCAAATTATTCGTTTCGGAATCCCTCATGATTGGTTCAGCCATTGACGGGAAAACAGCCATCATTGAGAAATCACCTGATAAGATGGATATTGTATACCCTGTGACAAACAGGATTATCTGCTCAAACCATTTCCAGGGAAAGGAATTTGAAAATGACGAGATCAACCTGGAGAATATTTACGGATCCGACAGTTATGCGAGATACAAACGGGTGGAGGAGCTTTTGAATCGTTATAGGGTATTCAATCCGGCAAAAATGACTGATGTGTTACGCGACCAGCTGGCATTGGGCGACAGTGATGCCGGAATGGGTAACCAGTTGGTCATCAACCAACTCATTGCACATCACAGCATTGTTTTCAGTCCCGATAGCCTGCAGGTATGGGTTTCCACTGCCCCCTGGCAACTGGGAAAGTATGTGACTTACGACCTCAGGAAAATTTTTGAAACAGCTTCCGGACACCCATTGCCTGGTAGTGAAATTACTACTGAGTCTCTCAATATTGCTCCGGACACCTTCCTGAATACTGCAGCATATGGCAGTTTTAACCAATACCGGCAGATGACCCGCAGGCTCAGGGAATACAAAGACAAGGGTGAATCACTTCCCGGTGAATTTGTAAAGGAATATACCGGAACGAATCCGTCTTTGTACCTTGTATATGTGAACATCGGAGATTATTACAGGGAAGTAAAAGAGGATGAACTGGCTGTGAAGTATTACGCACGGGCATTGGAGAAGAAACTACCCGGACTGGATGAAAGAAAAAAGCTGGAGGAGCTTATTGATAAATTAAAGAATTGATCAGATTATGGACATTCCGAAAATTGAAACCAAAAGCCTCGAAGAAATCAGGGCTTTTCAGAATGCAGAATTAAAAAAGCAGCTCACTTACCTGCACCAAAAATCCGTCTTTTACAGTTCCGTTTTTAAGAAACACCAGGTAGATATCCAGGCCATAAACACGCTGGATGATCTGAAACACATACCCCCCACCACCAAAGAAGACCTGCAGTTGCACGGTACTGATTTTATATGCGTGGATAAATCGGAAATAATAGATTACATGACTACTTCCGGTACACTGGGGGAACCGGTAACTTTTGCCATGACCGATCACGATCTGAACCGACTGGCATATAACGAATACCTGGGTTTTCAGTGTGCAGGGTGCAACAGCAGCGACATCATCCAGCTGATGACCACCATCGACAGGCGATTCATGGCCGGACTTGCTTATTTCCTCGGATCCAGAATGCTGAAATCGGGTATAATCAGGGTTGGTAACGGAATACCAGAGTTGCAATGGGATTCGATTAATAGATTTTCGCCAACCACGCTCATGGCAGTTCCTTCATTCCTGATTACCATTATTGATTATGCTGAGAAAAACGGCATTGATTATCACGCTTCAAGTGTTAAAAAAGCTATATGTATTGGTGATTCCCTGAGAAATCCCGATTTCAGTCTGAATACGCTGGGGAAAAAAATATCAGAGCGCTGGCCTGAATTAAAACTTTATTCCACTTATGCATCAACGGAAATGGGAACCTCATTTACCGAGTGCGATGAGGGTAAGGGAGGGCATCACCATCCCGACCTGATTGTTGTTGAGTTTCTGGATGAACATGATAAGCCTGTTCCGGCCGGCATGCCCGGGGAGGTTACCGTAACCACCCTGGGTGTTGAAGGTATGCCGCTGCTGAGGTTCAAAACAGGAGACATCTCCACTGCCCATGAGGAACCTTGCTCCTGCGGGCGGAATTCATTCCGCATGGGCCCGGTTATCGGTCGTAAGAAACAGATGATTAAATATAAGGGAACTACGTTGTATCCGCCAGCACTTTATGATATTCTCGAAAATATTGATGGTGTAAAGAATTACGTGGTGGAAGTATTCACCAATCAGATCGGCACTGATGAAATTCTCATTCGCATCGGCGCTGCCGATCCTTCTGAGAACTTTGAAAAAACAATCAAGGATCATTTCCGGGCCAAGCTTCGTGTTGCTCCTTCCATTTCGTTTGAATCGACAGATTATATTACGAGCTTACAGTACCCTCCCATGAGCCGCAAGCCTGTGAAGTTGATCGACAGGAGAGGGGAGTAGCTAGTGTGTTAATTATTTAATAAGTATACTATATTTTTAATGGTTTACCGGTATAAGTCCATTCAAATGGTTTGGCTCTGGTTTTAT
>JAFGOR010000131.1 GCA_016926375.1 Bacteroidales bacterium | reverse complement strand
ATTCAGCTATATCGGCACCGAGGCAGGTGATCAGGAACCTATTTATAAAGTCAGGTACTGGACCGGTGATGAGCCCTGGCTGGAACCGGAAAACTGGAATCTGGATGACCTGAATAATCAAATTACCGTAACCGCTGTGAATAACCTTGGCGTTGACTGGACTGCAGGGGATACCACAGCCATTGTATCAAAAATAAACAATCTGGTATTTACACCTGCTCCCGGTTACCTCAATAACCCGGCCACAGTAACTATTACTACTTCAACAACTGATGTGACCATTTATCTTGCTTTCGTTGACAGCGAAACAGTTAGCCTTGACTCACTTTATTCAGGTCCGATAACTGTAGATTCTTCTTTGGTAATTAAAGCAATAGCTTTCAAGGACGGATGGCAGGACAGTGACACAGCAACAGCGGTATATACGTTCATGGTTGATACTGTGGAATTCAACGTTTCCGGAGGATCGTATTCAACAGCCCAGCAGATCGAACTTTCCTGCAGCACCATCGGCGCAGAGATCAGGTATACAACAGACGGATCCGAACCTGGTGAAACATCTGCTTTATACACCACTCCAATAAGCCTAACCACCAGCACCACCATCAAAGCAAAAGCTTTCAGGGACAAATACTTACCATCTGCTGTAAGTGAAGCCATATATACAATAGTAATTTCTGACATTGCTGAACCGGAGGAAAATTACAGCCTGAAAATCTATCCGGTTCCCGCAGCAGAATACGTTAAAATAGAACTGGATGGATTATCCGCAGACAAAGTCGACCTTTCCATTATCAACACAACCGGACAAGTTGTTTACAGCAATTCAATAAAGGCAACTGAAGCTGTGGAAGTTGATTTAGGCAGATTGAATCCGGGAACGTATATGATCCTGCTCAATACCGGCAAGGATAAAATTACCAGAAAACTAATCAAATTGTAAGGATTTGTTGCTCATATTCCCGAGAATCATTTAAAAAAAGCGGCTTTCGCCGCTTTTTTTATGATTGCTATTCACAAAACCAATCCAAATCATAGAAATACTAAAGCTTATTTCGTATTTTTGATACGGGTTCTTTCTGAATATTGCAGGTTGGATATGATTTGTTTTTTAACATAGCCAGTCACGTATTATGAAAAACACAATGTTCTTATCCGCTGCGGTAGCTATTCTGACGGCTGCCTCCTGTCATAAAGACGATAATAATTCTCCCATACCCAACAATGAATACGTGGTTTTTGCCTGGAATGACCTGGGAATGCATTGCCTGAATCCCACTTATGATGAGCTGGTAATTCTTCCACCTTACAATAATGTTCATGTTCAGGTGATTAAACGGGGAAATCCCCCCATAATAATCACAGAAGGAATAACAGTTGAATACAGTCTGGTGAACAACACCTATTCATTTGGCAAAAGGCAATATGGTGATTTCTGGACAAACTACACCGCCATTTTTGGAGGCATACCGCCAGCCAATAATATTGGGCTTACCGGCACCTCACTTTTTGGAAATATGGCAAAAAAATCGGACTACTTCATTGCTGAAGGAATTCCTGTTGTGCCTGTTGATGATGATGATGTATGGGATCCCTTGCAGGTTATTGATGTTAAAGTCAAAGATGGCTCAGGACATATTCTTGCAAATACACAGTCCTCTGTTCCGACCTCAGATGAAATTAACTGTGCCAAATGCCATTCAGGAGGCGCTTTAAGTGCTTTTTCCAATATATTAGCAAAACATGATGAAGAGGAAGGCACTTCTCTCATGAACCAGAAGCCTGTATTATGTGCCAAATGTCATGGAAGTCCAGCACTGGGAACAACCGGACCCGGAACTTCCGGTAAATACTTATCACAAGCGATACACGGATACCATGCTGAAAAAGGTGCAGGATGTTACGACTGCCATCCGGGAGCTTCAACGCAGTGCAACCGAAGTATTGCACATATGGGGACAACCAACGACGGAAATTGTATAACCTGCCATGGGAACCTGCAGCAGGTTGCATCAACCATTGAGTCAGGAAGAATTCCCTGGGTGACCGAACCCAAATGTGCTACCTGCCATAATGCTGCCTCAGGCGTTGAAACAAACGATGTATTGTACAGAAATGCAACTGGACATGGCAATCTGTATTGTTCGGCATGCCATGGAAGCCCGCATGCCATGTATCCTTCACGCGAAGCAAAAGACAATACACAACCCAAACAATACATGGGAAATAAAATAAAAACCATGGGAAGCTGTGGTGTATGTCACGAAAGCTCCAGAGGTGAAGGAGCTGGTGAGGATTTTGCAGAGGCACACGCGGGTTCAAACCCTGAAGAGAGAAACACCTGTTATGTTTGTCATACGTCAATATCGACCAATACATCGAACTGGCCTCATAGTTTTACCTGGAAGAATTCAAATTGATTCCGGCGTATGATTCAACAATTGTGAGTTAGTTTCTCGTATCACCAAACCATCCAAGGTAACCTTGTTGTTTGATTCAGACCAGATCAAGGTCATCCCATGATGATTTATCTTCAATTGGCTCAAGATGAGTAAACACGGAAGCTCCCGAAAATTTGATCCGGATGTCGGACTCAATCTTTTCAATGAGTTGATGACCTTTCTGAACTGTCCACTTTCCGGGAACAAGAACGTGCATTGAAATGAATTCACGCGACCCGGCCTGCCGCGTTTGAAATGCATGAAATTGAATACCCATTTGCTTATAAGGTTCAAGAACATCATTGATCAATTGAATTTTTTCTTCAGACAATGAAACATCCATCAAACCCATTACTGACTTACGCATGATATTTACTCCTGACCATACTATATTTGCAGCCACAATAAGTGCCACAATGGGGTCAAGCTGCTGTAAACCGGTTAACGCTACAAGACCAACGCCAACTATAACCCCGGCGGATGTCCAGACATCTGTCATCAAATGCTTTGCATCAGCTTCAAGTGTAATTGACTGGTAGTTTTTACCCGCTTTTTTCAGGATAAGCGCAACAAACAGATTAACGAGTGATGCCAGAACAGAAACAGCCAGTCCAATACCAACCTGATCCAATGGTTTTGGATCCAGCAATCTATTAATGGCAGCAATGGCTATACCAACAGCAGCAACAAGGATCAATATGCCTTCAATACCACTTGAAAAATATTCTGCCTTATTGTGTCCAAAGGAATGATCTTTATCTGCTGGTCTGGCAGCAATTGTAAGCATTATAAGCACCACTATGGCCCCTGCCAGGTTAATGAACGATTCCATTGCATCAGAAAGCAGTCCGACTGAACCGGTTAACAGATAGGCCAGCCCTTTAAGCGAAATAGTAACAAGGGCAGCAGAAATGGATAACCAAGCAAAACGGGTTAGAGATGGATGACCATTTAACCTTTTTTTTGTTGATCGATTCATTGTACTCATAGGAGAATACAATATTAATTAATTTATCAGTAATGCAGGTTGGTTGAAAATTTGCGGATTCGGATTATTTTTACACCTTGCACACGAATCTCCATTATGAAACCCATTCTCGAAACCGACAGCGACTTTATTTGTGACATCCAGGCGCCCTGTTTTCAAATGCTTACGCCTGAAGAGGCCGAACTGGTGAGAACCGGCAAAACCCAGGTGCTCTTCCGCAAAGGAGACAACCTCACCAAACAGGGGGCTTTTGCTTCCTACGTGCTTTTTGTCATGAAAGGCCTGGCCAAACAATACCTTGAGGGGGATGCCGGTCGCAACTTCAATCTCAGGATCATCAGGCCCGGAGAATTCATCGGACTTTCAGCCGTTTTCACCCGCAATACCTTTAATTACTCATCGGTTGCCCTTACCGATTGCCAGGTTTTCCTGGTTGAAAAAGAAACCATTGCCCAAGTGGTAAAGCAAAACGGCATGTTTGGCCATTCCATCATCAAACGCTACTGCGAACAAAATGCCGATCTTTTCAGTGTCATCAGCAACCTGAATTACAAGCAAATGAACGGCAGGCTGGCTGATACGCTGTTGTACCTGAACAGTGTCAAGACAGAATACCCCGATATTTTCCAGTTGCTCTCGCGAAAAGATGTAGCCGAATTCACCGGCATATCCACTGAAAGTGTGGTAAAGCTGCTGAAAACTTTTGAAAAGGATACCCTCATAGTACTCAGAGACAAGGATATCGAAATCCTCAATCCGGAAACCCTTTCTGAAATCAGCAGAAGGGGTTAAAAAGGGTGGTGCTGGGTACCGGGTGCTGGTTACTGGGTACTGGTTACTGGGTACTGTGCCTGCTGGTGAGGCAGGATCGAAAAACTAAAAACAGAGAAGACCAGCATTTACGAAAGCTCAGGCAGAGCCAACAGCCAATTCCTGCATGGCCTGCAGGCAGGGCTTTTAAGCTGTTTCACTATTCCGGTAATGAAATTTCATTCTCAAATTTTTTAAGGAAAAAGTCCCTTTTATTCCAAATGGATTGTATATTTGTTCTTGGTGCCACTTTTATTATTTTCGTGTCACTAGAAAAATTCAAAACAATGAAAACCAAATTGATTCAAAAAACCTGCCTTCACCTGATCATGATGCTTATACCGGTATCTGCATTAGCCCAGGCGCAACCTGTTGAAGATACCACGGCAATTGACGAAATTGTAGTTACCGGCACAAAAACCAATGTAAACCGCCATAATGTGCCCCTCACCATGTCGGTGGTTACTGCAAAACAAATAGAAGAAAGTTCAGAATCAGCATTATTGCCTGTGTTGAGCGAGCAGGTGCCCGGTGTGTTTATCACCGAGCGCGGTATCACAGGCTTCGGTGTATCAACCGGATCGGCAGGCGCTATCAGCATCAGGGGCATCGGAGGCAGTCCGAATACCCAAACCCTTATTTTACTGAACGGTAATCCACAATTCATGGGCATCATGGGCCATCCCCTGCCCGATGCATACATAGCATCTGACGTGGAAAAAGTGGAGGTGATCCGCGGTCCGGCTTCCACACTTTATGGTTCCAATGCCATGGGCGGTGTAATTAACATCATCACCAGAGACCAGAAGAAAGAAGGATTCAGAGCCAATGCACGTATCATGTATGGATCGTATAATACACAAAAATACATGGTAAATGCAGGGTTTAAGAAGAAAGGTTTTCATGCACTGGCCTCATTCAATCACGACCAGACCGACGGGCACAGGGATTCTTCCGATTTCTCAATCAACAACGGGTACCTGAGCATGGGATATGATATAAACAAACACTTTAATCTGAATGCCGATTTCAGCCTGGCCAATTTCGACGCTACCGACCCGGGTAAGGAAAGTGATTTAGCCGGTGAAACAATTGACATCACCAGGGGCATGGGTTCATTTGCCTTTTCCAACGCCTTTGAAAAAACCAATGGTTCCATCCGTTTTTTTTACAATTTCGGAGAGCATGACATCACCGATGGATTTCACTCAAAAGATAAAAACTTCGGCACCGTAGTGTACCAATCATTCAACCTGTTTAAAGGGAACACGCTCACCTTCGGCATCGATTATAAACAATACGGAGGAATGGCTGAAAACGTGAAAGCCATGGGCGGACAGGGTATGGTATTTACCGATACCACGGTAAGCGAAATTGCCTGTTACGGGTACCTGCAGCAGTTGCTGTTCGGAAAATTAACGCTAAATGCCGGCTTCAGACTTGAACACAACAGCATGTCCGGAATGGAACCGGTTCCTTCAGCCGGACTGGCCTATCATCCCTTTAGCGCCACCACCGTAAAAGCTTCCGTTGCAAAAGGATTCCGGAGCCCTACCATCAGGGAGTTATTCATGTGGGGAACAGCCAACGAAGAATTGAAACCCGAAAGAATGATAAATTATGAATTCGGCATTGAACAACGCTTCCTGAAAAACAGGGCTTCAGCTGAACTCACTGTATTCAAAGCGGAAGGTGATAACCTGATCAAAACCGTCACAGAATCAGGCATAACCAAATATCAAAACACGGGCGATTTTTCAAATTTGGGCGTTGAATTTGCCGGCAGCTACGTGCCGATGGAAAACCTGTCATTTCGTGCCAACTACAGCTACATATCAATGGATGAACCCATTATTGCCACTCCCGAACATCATTTTAACCTGAGCAGCACCTTGCAGTTGAAGAATTTCACCGCTACCCTCTCCATGCAATCGGTGCATAATATTTACACCCGTATTTCGCCAACAAAAGAAAAAGAAAGCTACACTTTAATCAACACGCGCCTTGCCTATAAATTCAGTAAATATATTGATGTATTTGTCAAGGGTGAAAACCTCACCAACCAGGAATACTGCATCAACTACGATTACCCGATGCCGGGCTTCATAGCCTTTGCGGGAATCAACCTGCATTACTAGCATAACCTATGAAATTAACAACACCTGATTTCTCCTCAGAGGGTTTTTAATTTTTTCCGGTTAGTCCTCAATACCTGCTGCCAACCAATAGCTGGCAGCCAGTGACCAATGGGTAAAGGCTAACAGCAAAGAGCTATTGAATTATTAACATCAGAATGTTTATAAAAGCCAACCCGAAATGGCGGTAAGTAATTAGGTTTGTCATTACATTTGGTCAGATGATTTGCGGGTTCCTTTCCTGTTCTTTCAGGAAAACGGATTAATAGGGAATCCTGTGATTTGACACCTGTGAAGTAACAGGTGCAAAAAATCAGGAGCTATCCCCGTAGCTGTGAGTCCATTTTCATGTTCCGGCATCCTTTTGCCACTGTTCCTATTACCTGGAACGGGAAGGCCGCCTGAACCGGACAAGCCAGAAGACCTGCCTGCAATATGATTCGTAGCTTTCGGGTGAAAGGCGAAGGGTAAAGATGCTTTCCTTCTTTATTTTTCATTTTTTTTCTTCCAGGCTACCATTAAAGAGTTAATCAACCTAAAACTATTAACTATGGACATTAATGAAGCGCTAAAAGACCTGCAGATTTGCAAACGCGATGGACGTATCGTGGCATTTGAAGCCGGCAAAATTACATTTGCCATCTTCAAGGCATTAAGGGCGGCAGGCAAACCCGACCGGCAATTGGCCGAAGACCTGATGCTTGACGTTTTAAAAAACCTGGGATTGTTTGAAAAGGTGAATTACACCCCCGGCGTGGAAGAAGTGCAGGATATGGTAGAAAAAGTGTTGTTCAGCAACCAACTTTTCGATGTTGCCAAAACATACATCCTCTACCGGAAACAACACGAAAACCTGCGAAACACAAGGGAGTTGTTTTCAAACCTGGATATCGTGGAGAAATATCTCGATGTGGACGACTGGCGCATCAGGGAAAGTGCGAATTCATCGTATTCTCTGCAAGGCCTGAACCAGCATATTGCCACTATTGTCAGCTCGCAATACTGGCTTGGGCGCATTTATTCCGAAGAAATAAAACAAGCTTATGAATCCGGCCGTTTTCACATTCACGACCTGGGGTTTCTGAGCGTATATTGTGTAGGGTGGGATCTGGAAGACCTGTTGCTTTCAGGCTTTATTGGTGTAACCGGTAAGATTGAAAGTGCTCCGGCCAAACACTTCCGCACCGTATTGGGCCAGATTGTCAACTTCTTTTATACCATGCAGGGTGAAGCTGCCGGGGCACAGGCCTTTTCCAATTTCGACACGCTGCTGGCCCCTTTTATAAGGTATGACCAGCTGTCATTTAAGCAAGTCAAGCAGGCTCTTCAGGAATTCATGTTCAATATTAATGTGCCCACGCGGGTAGGATTTCAAACCCCTTTTACCAATATTACCCTCGATTTGAAAGTACCTGGTTTCATGAAGGACCAACCGGTAATCATCGGAGGTAAACCACAGGAAGTCACTTACAGCGACTTTCAACCGGAACTGGACCTGTTTAATGCTGCCTTTGCTGAAGTCATGGCGGAAGGCGATGCACGTGGCCGCGTATTTTCATTTCCCATACCAACCTATAACATAACCCCCGACTTCGACTGGAATAATCCGGCATACGACAAAATATGGGAAATAACCGCCCGGTATGGCATACCTTATTTCTCGAACTTTGTCAACTCCGACATGAAACCCGACGATGTACGCAGCATGTGTTGCCGGCTCAGACTCGACAAACGCGAACTGCAAAAGCGTGGTGGCGGACTATTCGGCGCCAACCCCTTAACCGGAAGCGTGGGAGTGGTTACCATTAACCTGCCACGACTGGGTTACGAATCTAAGTCGGAGAATGAATTTTACCAACGCCTGACCAGGTTGATGGATTTGGCTAAAGAAAGTCTCGAAACCAAGAGAAAGGTCATTGAAACATTGACCGAAAAAGGATTATACCCCTATTCCAGGTTTTATTTGCGCAACATTAAAAAACGTACCGGAAAATACTGGAAAAATCACTTTTCCACTATAGGCATTATAGGAATGAACGAGTGTTGTCTCAATTTCATAGGGGCAGGAATTGTTGATCAGAAAGGATATGCCTTTGCATTAAAAATAATGGATTTTATGCGGGCTAAACTGGAAGCATTCCAGGATGAAACCGGAAATATCTACAACCTCGAAGCTACACCGGCCGAGGGCACTTCTTACCGGCTGGCCAAAATGGATAAGGCTGAATATCCCGACATCATTACGGCCAATGAACAACATGTGCGCAAAGGAGCAAACCCTTATTATACCAACTCCACACAGTTGCCGGTGAACTACACCAACGATTTGTTTGAAGCGCTGAAACTGCAGGACGAATTGCAGACCAAATATACCGGAGGTACCGTATTCCATGCATTCATGGGTGAAAGGCAATTACCTGCCGATGCCGTTAAAAAACTCATCGGAAAAATAACACAACAATTTCGTCTGCCATACATCACACTGTCGCCAACATTCAGTATTTGTCCCGAACACGGATACCTGTTCGGCGAACACCAGCAATGCCCGAAATGTTTAGAATCAGGTAAAGAAACTGAATGTGAGGTGTTTTCCCGCATTGTGGGATACCTGCGTCCGGTAGCCCAGTGGAACGATGGAAAGCAGGTTGAATTTGCCGACCGAAAGCTGTTCGACAGCAACGGATTGGACAAAAAAAAGGAAGAAAACATAAAACAATCATGCTGATTGGTGGCTTCATTCACCAGAGTTTCATTGATTACCCATCGAAAATGGCAGCAGTTGTTTTTACAGCAGGCTGCAATTTTCGATGTTGGTATTGTCATAACCCACATTTGGTATTACCCTCACTCATTCAGCAAAACCAGATCATACCTGTTGAGGAGGTCTTAAGCCGACTCAGTGAACGAAAAAACTGGCTCGAAGGAGTGGTGATTACCGGTGGAGAACCCACCCTGCATAACGACCTGCCAACCTTCATTGAAAAATTAAAAGACATGGGCTACCTGGTTAAGCTGGATACAAACGGGTCAAATCCCGGTATGCTCAGCAAAATTTTGGCAAACAAAAGAATTGATTATGTTGCCATGGATATTAAAAACATTTTGGAACCACAAGCGTATAACGAGATCATTGATGTATACCATCCATCTGAAGTGATTGAAAAAGTGAAAACCTCAATTGAGATTATCAAACAATCAGGTATTGATTATGAATTCCGCACCACAAAAGTGCCCGGAATTCATACGCCGGAGATTATTACACAAATCAAAGTGCAATTGGGCCCGGTAAAAAGGTATACGACCCATGATTACAGAAATGAAAATACCTTGATGAATGCATCTTGTGAAAACAAAACGTAACAAAATCATCACACCGGGGTATAGTTCATTCAATAACAGTTATTACTTTTGTCCCATAAAAGTTTATGAAAAGGGAAATTCACAATAACTACGCCTTTTGCAAGGTTTTGCTGCTGCTGGTATTTATTGGTTATTACAGCAGCCTGAACCTGTTTTATCATGCCCATATCATCAATGGGCAGGTAGTTTACCATTCTCACCCTTATAAAAGTAATGTAAGCAAACAATCAAATATTCCATTACCAAAACATCAACACAGTCAGTCCGAGTTTTACTTAATACAACAACTCGACAAATCGATTTGGGATGATCTGGTTGCAAAACCTGATCTGCCTGAAATAGTTAGTTTTCCCAAAATAATCGTTTCATCGGAACTGCCGGTTAAGCCTATTACTACGGCCCATACCGCCATTTGCCTCAGGGCACCTCCTTCTCTTGTACTTTTCGGTTAATTCTGTCAGCAATTGGAATTAAGCCCAAGCGCTTTTTTCCCAGACCTCAGCCATAGCCATTGCTGCAGACAATAGGTATAAATTGCCGTAATCCAAAGAGGTTAAGAACCATAAAAACATTAATATATACAGGGTTATGTAAAAACCCTCAAAGAAATTGATATATGCTTAAAAAGATATTTTCGCCGATTATCCTGCTGCTCATCCTATTTTCCAATACCCATGCCCAGAAAGCCAAAACCGATGCCAACATCGTCGGACATGTTCTTTCGGGCGACAAGCATTTGCCATACGTTAACATTGTAGTTAAAGGCACTACGCTGGGAACCCTTACCGATGAAACCGGTCATTACCAACTGGTCAACATCCCTGAAGGCCAGGCAATCATCATGGCCATGTCTGTTGGTTACAAATCACAGGAATTCGAAGTCACCGTTACTAAAAACAAAGTGCTTGAAGTGAATTTCAACCTCGGGGAAGATGTGCTGAATCTTGATGAAGTGGTTGTTTCTGCAAGCCGTAGCGAACAAAAACGTACTGAAGCCCCGGTTATGGTAAATACGCTGTCGCCCAAACTTTTTGCAGCTACGCAATCCCTTACTTTCGGAGAGGGATTGAATTTTGTGCCCGGCCTGCGGCTCGAAAACAACTGCCAGAACTGCGGATTCACCCAGGTACGTATGAATGGTATGGAAGGCCCTTACTCGCAAATCCTGATCAACAGCCGCCCTATTTTCAGCGGACTGGCAGGGGTATACGGACTCGAACTCATTCCTTCAAACATGATCGAGCGGGTGGAAGTTATCCGTGGCGGCGGATCGGCCCTGTATGGCAGCAATGCCATTGCCGGCACCATTAATCTTATTTTAAAGGAACCCGAAATCAACACATATGAGATTGGGTTAAACACTGCTTTTACCGGTGTCGGTCACGGCGGATCCGCAGGGTCTGCACCCGACTATTCAGCCAATTTCAACACCTCACTGGTTTCAGACGATCGTAAAACAGGTGTGTCTGTATATGGCTTTACACGCGAGCGCGAACTATTTGACGCCAACAACGATGACTTTTCGGAAATATCACCCATGACAAATCTGACATTGGGATCGCGGTTTTTTCACCGCTTTGGCTACCGCAGCAAAATGTCGGTTGACTTTTTCACCATCAGCGAAAAGCGTGACGGTGGCAACAAACAGGAATACCCTTTGCAT
>JAFGOR010000130.1 GCA_016926375.1 Bacteroidales bacterium | reverse complement strand
GCTGAAGCGCTCTATGATTTTCGTAGCTTTTGGCGCCGAGGAAAAAGGTTTGCTGGGTTCCAAATACTTTGTCAATCATCCGCCTGTTGAGCTTTCGAAAATAGGGGCTATGATCAATCTCGATATGGTGGGCAGGCTCGACACAGTTAAAGGACTTCAGGTGGGAGGTGCCGGAACATCCCGTGAGGCAGATTCACTGATTGGCTTGGCAAACAGCAAGGCATCATTGAAACTTGTTGTTAGCCGTGAGGGCAGCGGTCCATCAGATCATTCCTCATTTTATTCCAGAAATATACCGGTGTTTTTCATTACCACGGGTGCTCACCCCGATTACCACACGCCTGATGATGACCCGGAAAGAATTAATGTGTCCGGCATGTACCGGGTTACCGGTTTTGTTCATGATCTGGTTATGTCTGTTGCAACGCATCCTGAAATGCTGTCTTTTCGTGAAGCCGGTCCCAAAGAGAACAGCGTTTCCGGACCCCGGATGAGAGTTACGCTCGGATTCATGCCCGATTTCAGTGCTACGGATGTGGAGGGAGTCAGGGTTGACCTGGTTACAAAGGGCAAGGCCGCCGAAAGGGGAGGCATCCGGAATGGAGATATTCTAACGGCCATTGACGGACAGAAAATCAAGAACATATATGATTATATGTATCGGATGGCAAAGCTGAAAAAGAACCAGATCATCATTGTGGAACTGCTGAGAGACGGCAAAACGGAAGTACTCCTGATTCAATTGTAATTATATGAAGCAAATCTTTTCCCCCAAAAGCCTGTTGGTATTTCTTGCCGCTGTGCTGATCACTGCTGCGGCACTTTACTACCAGAGTTATTATGGTCCCACCAAGCCCAAAAGAGTTACCTTGTGGCTGAGTGATGCACAGGAATATCAGTTTAAACTGCCACGCAGCCATGGCGACAGTTCCGATTGCCTTTTGGAACTGCTGATACCCGACACCACAATTTCCGGTGAATTGTATTTCCGCCGTTTCCCCACAAACGACGACTGGCAGCAAACAACGCTAAACAGAACAGGTGAAAAACTTTCAGCAAACCTGCCTCACCAGCCGCCTGCGGGAAAGCTCGAGTATTACTTCCTGCTGAAACAGGAAGGTAAGGTGATCCGGATGCCTGTTGGAGAGCAGGTAACAATCAGGTTTCGCGGCAATGTGCCTGCCGGAGTTATCATTCCGCATGCACTGCTCATGTTTATTGCCATGTTTCTGTCCAACCTCACGTTGTTGCTGGCAACTTTCGGTTTCAGGTCATACAGGTTAGCCGGGATAATTACCACGGTGTGTTTATTAATAGGCGGACTGGTATTTGGCCCCCTGGTTCAGCATCATGCTTTTGGCGAGTACTGGACCGGCTTTCCGTTTGGCTTTGATTTAACCGATAACAAAACACTGATTGCCTTTGTTTTCTGGATTGTGGCTGTAATGGGTAATCTCAGGAAAGACCGACGATATCTGACCATACTGGCCGCGCTGGTCATGCTGCTGATTTTTACCATACCTCACAGTTCAAGGGGATCCGAGCTTGATCCCGAAAGCGGGGAAATCAAAACCGGCATGGTTGTTCCTGCACCCGGCCACGCGGTTTCTCATCTCAATACGGAGGTCTGATGGTAATTGCCGTTTCAAAACTGGCGCCCAATTACACGTCATGGCTGAAAGTGCTGTGTCCCGGTGTTACCCTGATTGATTTGTATCTGTTGCCTTTGGATGAGGCTATGAAACAGGCTTCAGGTGCTTCAGGAATTCTGCTTTCAGGTGGATCCGACATACACCCCGCCCTGTATGGCCGTCCGGATGACTTTCACCTTTGCCGTGATATTGATGACAAGCGCGATGCTTTGGAGATTGAGCTGATACAGACAGTTTTCAGGCTGAAGCTTCCGGTGCTGGGAATATGCCGGGGACTGCAGCTGATGAACGTGGTGGGAAATGGTTCATTGCATGCCGACATTCCTTCCATGCTGACGAGCGAAGTTGCGCATTCGGGAACTGAGGATCAGTGGCATGAGGTGTCACTTATAGCTGGGTCAACATTAAGCAGCATAGCCGGTAATATTCAGGGTAAGGTAAACAGTGCGCACCACCAGGCCATTGATTCTTTGTCTCCAATGTTTGAAGCCTCAGCCTTTAGTTCCGACGGGCTGATTGAGGCCATCGAAATACATCACGAGCACCATCATCCTTTTTGCATGGCAGTACAGTGGCATCCCGAGCGCATGGATCCTGTCAACCCGTTGTCGGGTTTGGTGGGAAAGGCTTTTGTGTATGCTTGCCGGTCAGCAGGGAATACCAGGTAAATAATTCCAAATTGTTACAAGTAATGTGTGGCGGGATGTTACAACTACAAGCATAACCCGCATCGCGGGTAGCGTGTGCATACTTACCTGTTGAATACAAGGCGGCGGCCCAGATGTTGGTCATGAATGTTTCCCTGCTCATATACCAGGTTCCCGTTAACTAAAGTATGGGTAACGCGGGAACTAAAGGTCATGCCGGTAAGCGGAGACCAGCCGCATTTGTAAAGGATGTTTTCAGGAGAGACAGTCCAGGAAAGTTGCGGATTCACAACAACCAGGTCGGCATAATAGCCTTCGCGGATGTAACCGCGCCGGTCAATGCGGTACAGGTCGGCCGGTGCGTGACACATTTTTTCCACCACCTTTTCGGGGGTGAGTAATCCTTTACGGCAGAATTCAAGCATGGCCACCAGGGAGTGCTGAACCATGGGGCCTCCCGAGGGGGCTTTAAAATAGGTATTCTGTTTTTCCAACAGGGTATGCGGAGCGTGGTCGGTGGCCACAACGTCAATTTTATTGCTGAGTACGGCATTAATAAGTGCTTCCCGGTCAGCGGATGATTTAATGGCCGGGTTCCACTTGATCAGGTTACCCCGGGTAAAGTAGTCCGCGCTTTGGAACAACAAATGATGTACGCACACTTCAGCGGTAATTTTCTTTTGCGATAAGGGGATGGATGATGAAAGCAGCTCAAGTTCACGCGCAGTTGAAAGGTGCAGGATGTGAAGCTGCGTGCCGTATTTTGCTGCCAGTTCAACGGCAAGGCTTGAGGAGCGGAAGCAGGCTTCCTCATCGCGGATGACCGGGTGGAAATACACAGGTACATCTTCTCCGAAGCGGGACCGGGCTGCTTCGGTGTTGTTGCGGATTATGGATTCATCCTCGCAATGAACCGCTACCAGCAGGGGCGACTCCGCAAACAGGTGTTTTAGGGTATCGGGGTTATCCACCAGCATATTTCCTGTGGAGGAACCCATGAATACTTTGATGCCGCAAACCCTGGCCGGGTCGGTTTTCAGGAGTTCATCCAGATTGTCATTGGTGGCACCTATATAAAAGGAGTAATTTGCCGAAGATGTTTGTGAAGCTCTTTGGTACTTCTCTTCGAGCAGGGCCTGGGTAATGGTCTGGGGGTTGGTATTGGGCATTTCCATGAAGGAAGTGACGCCTCCGGCCACAGCAGCGCGGGATTCGCTAAAAATGTCGCCTTTATGGGTCAGCCCAGGCTCCCTGAAGTGCACCTGGTCGTCGATTACGCCGGGTATCAGGTAGCTCCCGCCTGCGTCAATCACCTGGTCGGCGTTTGGGGGAAGGGGAGCATTTTCGGGAATGATCTGCTCAATGCAGTCATCTTTAATAAGAATGCTGCCCGGGAAACGATTTCCCTCATTTATTATTACTGCATGGGTGATTAGCAGGGTTCTCATGATGCGGTATTTCTTTTATAGGATCTGAAGTAGCTGCGCAGTTTAATTCGCAGCACGCCCCACAAAGCTTCGTTGAATATGCCACCCGACATTTTGGAGGTTCCTTCACGGCGGTCGGTAAATACAATGGGTACTTCTTCAATGTGGAATCCAAGTTTCCAGGTGGTAAATTTCATTTCGATCTGGAAAGCATAACCTTTAAATTTGATCTTGTCGAATTCAATGGCCTCGAGTACTTTTCTCCTGTAGCACTTAAAACCGGAGGTGGTATCATATATTTTCATGCCGGTAACAAGCCGCACATAAACCGATGCGAAGTACGACATCAGTACACGGCCCATGGGCCAGTTCACCACGTTCACACCCGATTTGTAGCGTGATCCGATGGCCAGGTCGGCACCGTTGAGGCAGGCATTGTGAAGTAGCGGCAGGTCGGCGGGGTTGTGCGAAAAATCGGCATCCATTTCGAAGATGAAGTCGTACTGGTTGCTGATGGCCCATTTGAAACCGGCGATATAGGCAGTTCCCAGTCCTTGTTTGCCCTCTCGTTGCAGCAGGTGGAGCCGGTCGGCGAATTCATGCTGCAGTGTTTTCACTATGTCGGCGGTTCCGTCGGGGGATCCGTCATCCACAATGAGCATGTGGTACGAACCGGAGAGTGAAAAGATAGCACGAATCATCTTTTCGATATTCTCCTTTTCATTATAGGTAGGAATAATAACAAGCGCCTTATTCACACAGTTATAAATTAGTTTGGTACGAAGATAAGTAATATTTTACAATAGGGAATGGGGTTGATTACATATAGAAAAGGGGTAAAAGGGTGAGCTTCATGGTGAGAAGCGGAATAACCTGTAACTGGCAATCCCCTGGTTCGGCGTAGTCTCCTGACCATAGCCGTCAACTTAGGACATTATATTGCAGAACAAAGCATTTGCTTATTTATTTGAGATGAGCTTGGAAAATGTGCTGTCCCCTGCCTACCGGCAGGCAGGCCCGATGGCGGGGGCTGGGGGTGGATTAAAGCGAATTAATAATAGCTAATATGAATAGATAATTGGAATATTATTTAAACAAGAAAAACAGGATGAATTCCTGTATGTCCACCCCCTGGCCCCCGCCAGCGGGGGATATGGCATGGTTTTGCCTTAACTGTAAATGGGAAACTTATTGCCTGGTTTAGTAAAAAGAAAAAGTACCCTGGCTATTATTTGTCGCCAAAGGCCTGGAGTAGCTATGTCCCCCGGGCTCGGCGCAGTCTCCTGACTACACCTGTGTATTGGATTATCTGGCAATACCATTTCGACCGGTGACTGCAAGCTCCATAGGCCTTCCTGCCTGTAAACAGGAGCGACATGATGCTTGACAAGCTCCGGTATTCCACCATCATACCACTCCCATTCTGTTGTAAACCGGCCGGATTTACTCCCTCACATGCCCTTAAATATCAACGCCATGCAGGGCTTCTGCAAAAAATCATAAAAAAAGTGGAGGAATATTTGCTGGAATGAAATGAATTCTTTTACATTTGCACCCGCTTTGAGTTCTTTGAGATTTTGCAGCAGGAAATAGTTAAAAAAACATTAAATAATTATTGCATATTTAAATTTAGTTATTACCTTTGCAACCTCTTAAAAAAACAACACGAGTTCTTTGTACAAAAATTGAAAATGGGAAAAAGAGAAAAAAAACTTGAAAATAGTTTTGCAAATTAAAAAAGAAGTTTTAACTTTGCACCCTCTTAAAAAAACGGAATAAAGATTCCGAAAAAACCAAAAAAGATTTTTGGAAAAAATGATGACAGAATGATGAAAGTTTCGTAATTTTGTCGTCCCTTTTATAGAGATAGTTCTTTGAAAAGATTGAAGAGACAAGTAAAGTAAGGAAAGAGGAAACCTAACCTTTTCAAAAATTAGGTAAAGAGTGAATCTTGAGCGATATTTAAATTTTTAATTACAAAGAAGAGTTTGATCCTGGCTCAGGATGAACGCTAGCGGCAGGCCTAACACATGCAAGTCGAGGGGTAGCAGGGT
>JAFGOR010000129.1 GCA_016926375.1 Bacteroidales bacterium | reverse complement strand
ATTCCCTGTATGGCTTCTCCTACAATTTCTTCACTCAAGCCCTGGCCATAAGCAGGCGCAGTATCAATGGAGGTAACCCCCAGGTCATACGATGCCCTGATGGCATCAACGGCATCCTTGCGATCTGCGCCACCCCACATCCAGCCTCCGATGGCCCAGGCTCCGAATGTAATTGCAGATGCCTCAATTCCCGAATTTCCCAGTTTCCTTTTTTCCATATGTGTTTTCGTTTTTCAACAAACTCATACAAATATAGTTCAAAAATGGGAAAGGGAGTAGCGGAGATGGTAGTATGTATAGCTATGAGCTGTGAGCTGTGAGCTGCGAGCTATGAGCTGTGAGCTGTGATCTATGAGCTATGAGCTGTGATCTATGAGCTGTGAGCTGTGAGCTATGAGCTATGAGCTGTGATCTATGAGCTGTGAGCTGTGAGCTGCGAGCTATGAGCTGCGAGTTGAGGAGGCACTATAATTTTCAGGTTTCGTTTTTCCCTTCAAGCGGTTGCAAACCCTTGAAGGGTGGGTTTTGGAAAAACTTCTGAATTCATTCAAAAATAAATACTTCCTCTATAGCTGCGCCGAATACGTTGGCTATGTCATATGCCAGTTTTAAAGAAGGATTGTATTTGTTCTTCTCAAGAAAGACAATGGTCTCTCTCCGCACATTTACTTTCCTGGCCAATTCGTCCTGGGTGAGGTTGTGCCTGGCCCGGAGTCGCATAAGCGCCAGCCAGGTGAGGTTCTAAAACATATAATCCCTCCGGGATTAAAACCACTGCCACTGCCACTGCCACTGCCGTGCCACTACTCCTGCCACTGCAACTTCTTCTGCCCAATATACGCTCGCCATACCTCACTTAAATATGAACAACAATCCGTACATTTGAATAAATGCACTATATTTAAATTTTAAAAGTCAAAAATACTTTTATGAAGTCGATGCTCATGAACATGCCGGGAATGCTGATGTTCCTGTTGATGACCCTGAATGTGACGGGTCAGAAATCACAACCTGTTGTGGTGGATGTGGACCGGCCGAAAGCTGAAATTCAACCCACCATGTGGGGAATCTTCTTTGAAGATATCAACCAGGCCGCCGACGGTGGCATTTATGCCGAACTGGTGATGAACCGCTCGTTCGAATTCTTTAATCCCCGTGCCGGATGGGGCGTAAAGGCTTTTTCAAAGGATTCTTCAGCACTGGTTATTCTGAATCGCGGAATCAGTAACCAGGCTAATCCCCGCTTTGCACGTATTTCGGTTACAGCGGAGATGCCATCCTATTGTCTGTCGAATAAGGGTTTTCGTGGTATGGGTGTTAAAGCTGGTAACCGGTATCATTTCTCCATGCTTGCATCCCTTCCGGAAAGTGGTTCTATGAAATTACGCATAGAACTGGTTGATGCCGGTGGCAAACCAATTGGCGAAAGCTCAATTACGTTGCAGGGCAATGAATGGAAAAAATATTCAACTGAACTAACATCAGGCAAAACAGATGCGCATGCCCGCCTGAATATCTGGTTTGAAGACCAGGGCGTGGCCGATATTGACATGGTTTCTCTTTTCCCCCATGATACCTGGAAAAACCGTCCGGGTGGATTGCGTGCCGACCTTGTGCAATTGCTGGCCGACCTGAAGCCCGGATTTTTGAGATTTCCCGGTGGATGTATCGTGGAGGGCAGGGAACTGGATACCCGGTACAAGTGGAAAAAAACGGTTGGCCCGGTTGAGGAAAGGCAACTCATTGTAAACCGATGGAATACGGAATTCAAACACCGTCCCTCGCCCGATTACTTCCAGTCGTTCGGACTCGGTTTTTACGAATACTTCCTGCTTTCCGAAGATATCGGGGCAGAGCCGCTGCCCATTCTGAACTGTGGCATGGCATGCCAGTTCAACACCGCTGAAGTGGTACCGGTTGACCAGCTTGACCCATACATTCAGGATGCCTTGGATTTGATAGAATTTGCTAACGGGAGTCCCGATACCAAATGGGGCAAAATCAGGGCAGACATGGGCCATCCTGAGCCGTTCGGTATGAAATTATTAGGCATTGGCAATGAACAATGGGGGCCGCAATACTTTGAGCGATTGGAAAAATTTGAAAAAGTCCTCCGGGAAAAACATCCCGAAATTACCCTGATATTAAGTGCAGGTCCGTTTGCCGAAGGTGATCTTTTTGATTTTGCGTGGACAAAACTTGAGCAATATGCCCCCCAGGTGGTTGATGAGCACTATTACAAAGAGCCTGCATGGTTCTTTAAAAACGCATCCCGGTACGATTCTTACAAACGTGACGGACATAAAATATTCGCCGGAGAATATGCAGCGCAAAGCGTTAATACTACCAGTCCCGATAACCAGAACAACTGGGAATGCGCGTTGTCTGAGGCAGCATTCATGACCGGACTGGAAAGAAATGCCGATGTGGTCACCATGTGTTCTTATGCCCCGCTTCTGGCACATACCGAGGGGTGGCAGTGGACCCCTGACCTGATCTGGTTTGACAACCTGAAATCGTTTGGAACCGCCAATTACTATGTTCAGAAACTGTTTTCCAATTACAAGGGTACGGATGTGCTGAGTATGTTGTATGAAAATAAGCCCCTAACTGGTAAAGACGGACTTTACGGCTCGGCGGTGTGGGACCGGAATACCAGTGAGATTATCCTCAAAGTAGTCAATGCAACAACCAAACCCCTGATGCCGGAGATTGTGCTGAAAAGCAGGAAAAAATTACCGGCTGATGCAACAATGATTGTATTAAAAAGCGACAAGCTGACCAACCTCAATTCCATTGATCAACCGCTTCTGATTCAACCATCGGAAGTAGCAATTAAACTGAATGGAAAAAAGCTGAACCTGTCTTTTGCACCTCATTCACTTACCATAATCAGAATCAAGCAGAATTAACATAACCTAATTTTTTACTATTATGAAAAACATACTTATTGGTACCTTTATACTGGCACTGGCACTGGTTTCCTGCAAACCCAAACCGGAAACTGTTGCGCCCATTAGTGATGTCGTCTGGGAAGGATCAGGTGACCAGGTTGTCAAACTGATTACCCTGACCAACAAAAACGGAATGCAGATAAAAATTACCAATTACGGTGCCATTCTTACCTATGTGGCAGTCCCCGATAAAGCCGGTGTTGTTGAGAATGTGGTGCTGGGTTTCGACAGTCTGTCGCAATACCGCTCAGGACATCCGTTTTTTGGAAGTACCATCGGACGTTATGGCAACCGCATTGGTGGTGCGAAATTCACCTTAAACGACACGGTCTATACCTTGTCAGCCAATGATGGTGTAAATACATTGCATGGCGGACCGGAAGGATTCCACCGCAAACTTTTCAGTATTGACACTGTGTATTCCGCCGAAGGCGCCATGGTGGTTGCTCTTTCACGCGTGAGCGCTGATATGGAAGAAGGCTATCCGGGAAACCTGAAAGTAAAAGTTACTTACACATTAACTGATTCCAACGAGATTAAAATTAATTATGAAGCGGAAACGGACAAGGCAACGGTGCTGAACCTTACCAATCACAGTTACTTTAATCTTACAGGTTGCAAAGAAACGATACTGGGTCACGAACTCGTGTTGTATGCCGACTCCATTACACCAACCGATGCATTGCTGATTCCTACCGGAGAACTGAAGGCTGTTGCCGAAACTCCGTTTGATTTCACCACTGCCCATACCATGGGAGAAAGAATTGATCAGGTTCCGGGAGGCTACGATATCAATTACAAGGTGCGCAATACAACAGGTGAATATGTGCTGGCTGCTGAGGTGTATGAGCCCAAATCGGGCAGGGTGATGCAGACCTACAGCACCGAGCCCGGAATTCAGTTTTATTCGGGAAATTTCTTAGATGGAAAGTTTGTTGGCCATGGCGGCGTGAAGTACGACAAATATTATGGTTTCTGCCTGGAAACACAGCATTTCCCCGATTCGCCGAACAAACCCAATTTCCCTTCAACGGTATTGTTACCGGGAGAGAAATACACATCGGTTACGGTGTATCAATTTTCGGTGAGGTAGTTTTAGTGACAAGAGACAAGCCTGCCTGCCGGCCAGGCAGGGGACAAGCCTGCCGGCTCAACAGATAAAAAAAAGGGACACATCGAAATGTGTCCCTTTTTTTATTATTGAATCTTTAGGAATTATTTCTTCAGCAGATCCAGCACCTGTTTCACCACGTTATCGGCAGTGAATCCGAATTTCTCATCCAGCACCTTGTAGGGGGCGGAATATCCGAAATGATCCAGTCCGAATACCTTGCCATTCTTTCCGGCCAGCGACAGCAGGGTTGAGGGCAACCCGGCAGTGAGTCCGAATACAGGTACACCAGAAGGCAATACTTTTTCCTGGTATTCTTTGGGCTGGAGTCGGAACAGTCCTTCGGAAGGAGCAGAGACAACGCGTACCTTCAGTCCTTTTTCCTCAAGCTTTTGTGCACCGGCCATCTGTGTTGATACTTCAGAGCCGTTGGCAAGCAATATCACCTCGGGATTAGCTGCGTCCTTAACAATGTAAGCGCCTTTGGCAATTTGCGCAGCATCAGCAAGGCGGGAAGATCCCACTGCAGGAAGCGTAGGCACGTTCTGGCGGGTGAGGAGCAGGGCAGTAGGGGTTTTTGTATTTTCCATGGCCAGCTTCCAGGCTTGTGTGGTTTCATGCACGTCAGCCGGACGCAAAACGAGTACGCTGTTTTCACCGTGATGATTTTTAAGCTGCTCCATGAGCCTGATTTGGGCTTCCTGTTCAATAGGCTGGTGGGTGGGTCCGTCTTCACCTACGCGGAATGCATCATGCGTCCATACATATTTCACAGGCAAACCCATGAGGGCGGCCATTCTTACAGCGGGCTTCATATAGTCGGAAAATACAAAGAAAGTACCGCAGGCTACAATCACACCTCCATGAAGTGCAATTCCATTGGCAACTGCGGCCATGGTGAGCTCGGCAACACCAGCCTGGAGGAAAGCACCACTGAAATCTCCCTTGGTGAATGCTTTGGTGTTTTTCAGGAATCCGTCGGTCTTGTCGCTGTTCGACAAATCGGCAGAAGCCACGATCATGTTTTCTGCATTTTTGGCGAGCCAGCCAAGCACGGTACTGGATGCAGCCCGGGTGGCAGAATCATCTTTCTGTGCAATCTGTTCAACTGCCATGGCCGGAGCTTTTCCGGAGAAAAACTGGTCAAGTTTTTTGGCTTTTTCGGCGTTTTCTGCAGCCCATTTTTTTTCTTCTTCCTTACGGATTTTTGCTGCAGCAGCTTTTTTCTGAAGTACTTCCTTGTAATATTCGGCAACTTCAGGGAACACCACAAAAGGATCGGATGGGTTGCCTCCCAGGTTGGCAATGGTCTTTTCAAAAGAAGCGCCTGCTTCACCCAATGGCATTCCATGGGTTGAAGTCTGTCCTTCAAAGTTGGCCCCGTTGGCATCAAGAGCACCCTTGCCCATGATGGTTTTGCCAATAATGAGTGTCGGCCTCGATTTTTCCTGGGTGGCTTTGGTAAGCGCTGCCCTGATTTCGTCCTGGTCGTTACCCTTAATTGTAATTACCTGCCATCCCCAGGCAAGGTATTTGGCTGCCGTATCTTCAATAGTAACCGAAGCGGTCTTGGTTGAAAGCTGAATGTCATTGGAATCATAAAACATGATCAGGTTGTTCAGTCCCAGGAATCCGGCAAGCCTGCCTGCACCCTGTGAAATCTCTTCCTGAACACCGCCATCGGAAATAAAGGTATAGGTTTTATGCGACATCCATTCGCCAAAACGGGCGCATAAAAAACGTTCGGCAATGGCTGCTCCAACTGCCATGGTATGGCCCTGGCCCAACGGACCTGAGGTATTCTCAACACCGCGTTTCGGATCGACCTCCGGATGACCGGGAGTCGGGCTGTCCCATTGCCTGAAATTTTTGATGTCGTCAATGGAAAAATTACCTGTCAGGGTAAGCATGGAATAAAGCATGGGCGACATGTGTCCCGGATCAAGGAAAAACCGGTCGCGATTACTCCAGGTCATATCAGTCGGATCCCAGTTCAGGAATTCGGAATACAAAATATTGATAAAATCAGCTCCGCCCATAGCGCCACCGGGATGCCCCGATTTGGCCTTCTCTACCATGGCAGCTGATAAAATCCGGATGTTGTCCGCTGCTTTGTTAACCACTTCTTTTTTCATGAATTCTCTCTATTTTTGATTGTTTTAACTTATTAATAATGTTGGTCATTCTTATTTCGAACACCGTGATTGTGGCAAAATTAAAATAAAGTTTAACAATCGATTACTCAGCGGGGAAATTTCTTTATATAAAACCCGCTATTGGCCGTTAGCCTTTAATCCTGCCTGCCGGCAGGCTTTCGCCAGCAAATACCAGCCTAAAGCTCACTGCTCACAACAAATGGCCAAAAGCAAAAAATATTGTGTATTTTTGAAGCGCAATAAAAACTGAGAATAATGAGCCTGCAATGCGGTATAATCGGGATTGCCAATACCGGCAAAACCACTCTTTTCAATTGTATGTCGAGTACTAAAGCCGAGACATCCAATTTCGCCTTTACATCAAACAAATCCAATATTGGGGTCATTCATGTACCTGATCCGCGTTTGCAGGAACTTGAAAAGCTTCAGCCTACCGAGCGGGTTGTTCCTGCCACCGTTGAAATAGTTGATATCCCCGGACTCACCAAAGGGGCAAACCAGGGAGAAGGGGTGGGGAACAAGTTCCTGGCTGATATCCGCAATACCGATGCGCTGATTCATGTGCTGCGCTGTTTTGATGATGAGAACCTCCCGCATATTGATGGTTCGGTTGATCCGGTGCGGGATATCGAAAATATTGATTTTGAACTTCAGGTGAAAGACCTGGAAAGCGTGGAAAAAAAAATTCAGCGCCTCGAAAAAACAGCCAAATCAGGTGATAAGGACGCTAAGCATGGAATCGAAGTGCTGAACAAGGTAAAAGCCAAACTCGAATCATTTGGAAATATCAGGGATCTTAAGCTTGATTCGCTTGAACATAAGCAAATTGATGATTTGTTCTTGCTTACGGTTAAACCCATGATGTTTGTCTGCAATGTGGATGATGCATCTGCAGTTTCCGGCAACAAGCATGTGGAGCGTGTGAGGGAACATCTGAAGGACCGGCATGTGGAAATATTACTGGTTGCTGCAAAACTGGAATCGGAAATAGCCGATTTCGATAACGATGAAGACAAAATGGCCTTCCTGGCTGATGCTGGGCTTCAGGAGCCGGGTGTAAACCGCATCATCCGCTCGGCCTATGCCATGCTCAACCTGCTTTCGTTTTTTACCATTGGTCCCGATGAAATCAGAGCCTGGACCATTCATAAGGGAATGACCGCTCCGCAGGCGGCAGGAGCCATCCACAGCGATCTCGAAAGGGGATTCATCCGGGCCGAAGTAATCAAATACAATGATTTTATTACCCTGAAATCTGAGCATGCCTGCAAAGAAAAAGGAAAGCTGATGGTAGAAGGGAAGAATTATGTGGTTTGTGACGGCGATATTCTTCACATACGGTTTAACGTATAATTTCAGGAAAGCAGGACTCATCATCCTGCTGCTGTTATGCTGGAATAGCTGGCTACATGCACAGGAGCCGGTACTCAAATCTGTCAGTGCTGCTGAAGAGATTCTTGATGCCCGGGGAGAAGTGATCCTCCGGTTTGTAAAGCCTCCTCATATAAGCATGGATGTATTTTCCGGTATTCTCTCTGTTGACGATTACAGAAACGATACGGTGGTTGCTTATGCCAATGAACAGGGCTACCGGCAATTCCTGCAATTGCAAATTAATCATGAGTTTTTGCAGCCACCCTCCCTGAAAAGGTCGGAACACCACAAAAAGACTGAAGCCGACTGGCATAATAAATACCCTTCTTACACGGAGTATCTGAACCTGATGCGTGGGTTTTCATATGTGTTTCCTGATATTTGCAGGGTTGAGGAATTCGGCGAAAGCATCAACGGCAAAAAGCTTTTGGCTCTGAAGATTACCAAAAATCCCGAGGTACGCGAAAAAGAACCTGTGGTATTATACACTGCCGGCATACATGGCGACGAGCTGCTTGGAACTGTGCTTTTGCTGCGGTTGATAGAATACCTGCTTAATAATTATCAAGCAGCCGATGAAGTAAGGGAACTGGTAGACCGGCTTGAGATTTGGATCAATCCGATGGCCAACCCCGACGGAGCCTATTTTATATCGGATACTTCTGTTGCCGGTGCTGTCCGATTCAATGCCGCACATGTCGACCTGAACCGCGATTTCCCCGACATTCGCAATGACAACTGGGCAGCTGTGAGCCGGCAACCGGAAACCACTGCCATGATGAACTTCATGAAAGAAGTGCGGCCGGCATTATCAGCAGGCTTTCATGGCGGAGCCGAAGTGGTGAATTATCCCTGGGATACCTGGAGCAGGTTGCATGCCGATGATACCTGGTACAGGGCAGTGTCCCGGGCGTATGCCGACACAGTGCATCAATACAGCACAGCCGGATATATGACCTTTCTGGATAACGGCATCACCAATGGTTATGACTGGTATTCAGTTTATGGAGGTCGTCAGGATTACACGAATTGCCTGCTTCACGGACGTGAGGTAACTATTGAGCTGTCGGACGATAAAATGCCGCCAGAGGATGAACTTGAGGTTTACTGGAATTATAATAAAAGAAGTCTGCTGCAGTATTTAGGCCAAGCCCTCACCGGGATATCAGGCGAAGTAACCGATTCATTGACCGAATTACCGGTAACCGCAAAAGTCAGGATGGTATATCACGACCGCGACAGCTCTTTTGTGGTGTCGTCATCATCAGCTGGCTTTTACACCCGTTTGATGGTTGAAGGCAGTTACGTGCTGCAGTTTGAAGCCCCCGGGTATCAAACGGAAAGGCACGTTGCGCAAGTGTCCGCCGGATTGCACACCCTGCTTGATGTTAAAATGAATCCGTTGTCAAAAGCGATATTGTATCCAAACCCTTTTGGTAACACATTGTATTTTTTCATCTCCGTTCCGGGTTACAACCTGACTTTGGAGGTCTTTGACCTTGCAGGAAGGAAGTGCCGTGAGATAAGCCAACATGTGACGGATATGGGTTGGCAGGATACGGATGTTTCAGGTCTGAAGCCCGGTTTGTATATAATCAGGCTAACTTACCGCAGCCAAACTGTCAAACAACTCATGATGAAAGGTTACCAGTAGAACATGGTCCCATCGGTTTTCCGGTTTACAGGCAGGCATGCCATTTCATAAGGATACCGGGAGGCCTTTTCCTCATCAATATCGACCCCGATGCCGGGTGTGTCATCAACAGAAAGAAAACCATCCTTGAACCGGTAATTGATTTTAAACACTTCATGAACAATCTCCTGGTGGGGCATGTATTCCTGTATGCCAAAATTGTTGATGGCCATGTTAAAATGAATGGCAGCCGCCAGGTTCACTGGCGAAAGATCGGTGGCGCCATGAAATCCGGTTTGGATATGGTAAACTGAAGCAAAGTCGGCTACCTTTTTCATGTGGGTGATTCCGCCTCCGTGTACCAAAGGCATTCGGATATAATCAATCAATTGCTCGGTAATCAGGGTGGTGTAGTCATAAATGGTATTGAACACTTCGCCAATGGCAATGGGCGTTGACGACTGTTTGCGGATGAGCCGGAGGCCTTCCTGCAATTCCCCGGTTACCGGATCTTCAAGCCAGAACAAGTGATGGGGCTCCAGTTCTTTAGCAAGACGAGCTGCTTCAACCGGTGTTAACCGGTGGTGCGCATCGTGAAGCAGATGCAGGTCGGTTCCGAAGGTCTCCCTGACTTTCCCAAACAAATAGGGAAGGTAATTCAGGTATTTGCTGGTGTCCCATTGTTCCACGTTTGGTAAACCCTTGTGGGCCGGTTCGTAAAATTTGCTGTCTTTGGCCACGCCATAGGCATCCGAAATTCCGGGGATCCCCGATTGTACGCGAATAGCCAGGAAACCTTTTTCCTTTTCCCTGGCTACTTTTTCGAGCGTATCATTCAGGTCTTTGCCGTTGGCATGGGCATACACCATAACCCGGTCCCTGCTTTTCCCGCCAATCAGATTGTACAGCGGTGTGTTCAAAGCTTTGCCCTTGATGTCCCACAGTGCCATATCAATTGCTGAGATGGCAGTGAGTGTTACAGATCCTCTTTTCCAGTATACACCCCTGTAAAAGTAATGCCAGATATCCTCCGTATTCCGGGGATCTTTCCCAATGAGTGCCGGGATGCAATAACTTTCGAGAAAGGCAACCACGGCTTTTTCCATGCCGTTCAGCGTGGCATCGCCCAAACCGTAAACGCCCTGATCGGTGATTATTTTTAACGTTACAAAATTCCTGCCGGGACAGGTCAGAATAACTTTTGCGTCAGTGATCTTCATATTGTTTTTTTAAAAACCAATTGAATTGCCGCCGTCCACAGGCAAAACAACACCTGTAATATAGCTTGAAGAATCGGAAGCGAAAAACCAGGCTGCATCAGCAACTTCTTCAGCAGTTCCAAGCCTGCCTATTGGAGTTCTGCTATATATTTTCTTTTTTCTTTCGGGGTCATTGGAAAGTGCTTTGGATGACATATCGGTCTTGATAAAACCCGGTGCGATGCAGTTCACACGAATCCCCAGTGGCGATAACTCAACAGCCATGGCACGCGTCATTCCCTCAATGGCTGATTTTGAGGCTGTATAGGCTATAACCAGGGGAATTCCATATTGCGAAGCCATGGAACTGATGTTGATGATGCTTCCTTTTTTTTCAGGTATCATCATCCTGGATACCTCCCTGGTTAATGAGAAAACAGCAACCTGGTTGGTGAGAATTATCCTTTGGTATTCCTCATCGGTTACTTCCAGAAATGGCTTTTTGAGATGGATTCCGGCATTATTTACCAGGATGTCAATTTTACCATATTTGTTTTTAATGTCACTTACCAGGCTGGGCAGCTCTTCCAGCCGGGTGACATCACCCTGTATGCAACCGGCAAGCTCACCCAGCGTACAACAGGCTTCCTTCAGTTTTTTTTCGTCTCTTCCAATCAGTATGGATTGAATTCCCTGTTGCACAAATTTCTGTGCTATGGCAAAGCCTATTCCCGATGCGCCTCCGGTGATTATGGCCGTCTTCATGTAAAGTTATTTAATACGCATTGAGGATTCCCTGATGATCAGCGAATGATTCAACACAATGCTGTTGAGCAGGTCGGATTGTTTTCCTTTTAATGTATTGATGAGTGTGCTGGTGGCCATTTCTCCCATTTCCCTGCCGGGATAATGAATGGTGGTCAGGTTGGGCTCAACAACCCTCGAAATCGGATCGTCATTAAAACCAACAACACATACATCTTCAGGTATGCGCACACCTGCCTTTTTTAGTTCACAAATGATGGATACAGCCGTTGCATCATTGCCGGCAAATATCCCGTCAGGAAGTTTCTTTTCCTGCAGCAGCTCATGGGCAATGGTCATACCGGCTGTGTGATTGAGATCGGATAATATAAGCGACTTTTTACCAACTTCAAGACCATGATCAATCATGGCATGTTTGTAGCCTTTGTAACGGTCAACATAAACATTTCTGTTCTGGCTTCCGCCCAGGTGGATGATGTTTTTGCACCCCTGGCTGATTAAATGACTGGTGGCTTCATAACCGGCTTTAAAGTTATTAATCAATACGCACTTGCATTTGGGATGATCCATCACGCGATCAAAGAAAACTACCGGGATGCCCTTTTTGAACAACACATTGAAATGGTCAAGATCTCTGGTTTCATTCGAAAGTGAAACCAGCAAACCATCTACCCGGGTGTTGAACATGGTGGCAATGCTGGCAGATTCTTTTTTAAGTGATTCCTGTGACTGGCTGATGATCAGGTTGTAGCCGGCGTCATTGGCAATTTTTTCCATCCCCGAGATGACTTTGGCAGTGAAATAACTGTCGAGCGTCTGCAATACCACACCAATGGTTAAAGTGTGCTTTTGTCTCAGGTTGCTGGCAAATTTATTCTGCTGATAGCCCATCTTGCTTGCGGTAAGCAGGATTTTCTGTTTGACTTCCTTTCTTACATGAGGATGATTTTTCAATCCCCTGCTAACCGTGGATGCTGAAATATTTAAGGCTTTGGCAATATCGTAAATGGTGATGTCGCGGTTGGTAGTCATGGGTTTAAATTCTAAATGCAAATTAAATATAAAAAAGAACATTATGAAAATATTGCACGCAAATTTCAGCAATCGGTTGCAATTCCCGAAAAAGTTAGACTGGATTTAGCTTCAGTATCATGTGCTGAAACGAATGGGTCAGGTGAAAATTTACACTTTTGCTACGAGGTGTTTTGATTCATAAAAAAATATATCTTTAGGCAAAATTATCTTTTGTTAACTCTATCCTATAAACAAATTAAAAAATACTATGTCACAAACACAAAAACTTTCGGTTCGCGAAAAAATTGGATTTGGTCTTGGTGACGGCGCAGCGAATTTTGTCTTTCAGACATTGATGCTCCTTCAGGCCAGTTTCTACACCGACACTTTCGGACTGTCGGCAGGTACTGCTGCTGTCCTGTTCCTTGTAGCCCGTATCTGGGGCGCTGTTGCTGATCCCATTATGGGCGCTTTGGCAGACCGAACCAATACACGCTGGGGTAAATTCAGACCCTGGATTTTGTTTACAGCTCTTCCGTTTGGGGTGATTGCTTATTTGGCCTTTACAACACCCACCAGCATGACTGCGGGAGGCAAGCTGATGTATGCCTACGTAACCTATCTGTTCTTAATGACCATTTACTCGGCAAATAATCTGCCCTATTCCGCATTAGGCGGCGTTATTACCGGAGATATGGAGGAGCGTACCAGCCTTTCCTCGTTCCGATTTGTTATTGTTACCCTGGCAACATTGGCAATTCAGGGACTTGCTTTGCCAATGGTAAATCATTTTGGCCAAGGCGACAGCCAGGTTGGTTACCAGGTAACCATGGGAATTTTTGGTGCCCTGGCGGTTCTCTTCTTCATCATCACTTTCACCACCACCCGTGAGCGAATTTTACCGGCTCCCCAGCAAAAAACAAGTCTGCTGCAGGATCTGAAGGATCTTTTCACTAACAAACAATGGGTCATCATGTTTGTTATTTTTCTTTTCATGTTCATATTCCTGGCCATCCGGAATGCCATCCTGGTTTACTTTTTCAAATATTACCTGGTGATTGAAAACCAGCTGGCCTTTCTTCAGGGGCTCGACAAGGTGTTGTTCGGTTTACTTGGTACACTGGGTATGACCGGTGCAAACGCTGATATTGCCGGAAATACTTTCAGTATCATGAATATTTGCAACCAGTTGATGAGTCTTGTGGGTTTGGCTTTTTCCACAAGTCTGGCCAGAAAATTAGGAAAAAGAGATGCTTTCCGCACATGGCTCATCATAGCAGGAGTGTTTGCAGCATCGTTCATTTTCATTCCTGCCAATGCAATATGGCTTACTTTCATCCTTTCGCTTCTGTTTAATTTCTCATGGGGCGTTACCATGCCGTTGCCCTGGGCTATGATGGCTGACGTTACCGATTACGGCGAATGGAAAAACAACCGCAGGGCTACCGGAATTTCCTTTGCCGGTATTATCTTCGGATTGAAACTGGGTCTTGCTATAGGAGGTTTTATTGGACTGCAGATTCTCGAATCGTATGGATATGTGGCCAATGTGGTTCAAACTCCCAAAGCCATTATGGGTATCCGGCTTACTATGAGTATTTTCCCTGTACTTGCTTTATCTGTGGTGGCAATTGCCTTGTTCATCTATGCCATCAACCGCAAGGTGGAATACCAGATGCAGGACGAATTGGCAGAACGGCGCAAGGCTTATACCAAGGAATAGTTCATTTGAATTTTAACATCTCAATTATCCGGACAAGCATAACCGGTTGATTAGAAAACATAAGCTGCCCGGAAGTTTGCCGGGCAGTTGTTTTTTTAAATAGTGTCTGTCCAT
>JAFGOR010000015.1 GCA_016926375.1 Bacteroidales bacterium | reverse complement strand
TAAGCGCTTTTTTCCGGATTTCGGATTTGGTGAAACCGGCACAAAGAATCAGCACATGCAGTCCGTTCTTCAGGTTCTCAATCCGCAATGTTTCCAGAAAGCCATGTAGCGCATATTTCGAGGCTGAATAGCCGGTTCTGCCGGGCAATCCAACAAAGCCTGCAACAGAAGAAACGCCCACCACCGAACCTTTGCTACTGATCAGATGGGGTAAGGCATACTTGGTGCAGTTCACCGCACCCCAAAAGTTAACATCAAACAACTGCCTGAGTACCTTGAGGTCAACATCCTTAAAAAGGGCACGCATAGACAGGCCGGCGTTGTTGATCAGGATATCAATCTTTCCGTATTTTTCAATGGTTTTGTCGATCAGGTTCCTGCAATCGTCTTCAATGGTAACATCAGTGGTTACTGCCAGCACATCATACCCCGATGACCGGAGATTTTCTTCAATTTTTCTTAACTCACTGTCCCTGCGGGCTGCAAGCACAACCTTTGACCCTTCTCTTGCAAATGCTTCAGCTGTGGCCAGCCCGATACCCGAAGAAGCTCCGGTAACAATGACAACTTTATTTTTCATTTGGCATTTGCTTATTTGGCCATAAAAATAGTAATAAACAGCAACAGTGTTCATGTTTACATTTTAATTTTCTCGTCAATTATAAAACTTAATGGTAATTTTACCCTTGAAAACACACAACATGATCGGTACCAATCAACCGCTTGCAGACCGGATGCGACCAAAAGACCTGGATGACTATGTCGGGCAGGAACACCTGGTTGGGGAAGGCTCCATACTCAGAACCAGCATTGAAAGCGGCAATATACCGTCATTCATTCTTTGGGGGCCTCCCGGAGTTGGAAAAACCACGCTGGCGCGAATTATTGCCAACAAGTTAAACCGGCCATTCTTTCAACTCAGTGCTGTGCATGCCGGGGTTAAAGATGTTCGGGAAACCATTGAGAAAGCTAAACAACAGCAGTTTTTTAACAAACCTTCGGCCATACTGTTCATCGATGAAATTCACCGCTTCAATAAATCGCAGCAGGATTCTTTGCTGGGTTCAGTAGAACAGGGTATAGTCACGCTCATAGGGGCAACAACTGAAAACCCCTCATTTGAAGTCATCTCTCCCCTGCTCTCTCGTTGCCAGGTGTATGTGCTGAAATCATTGGGTAAGGAAGAACTAACCCGGATCCTCAACCGGGCAATTACCGCAGACGGCTATCTCAAAGAGCTTAAAATTCAGGTTGATGAATCCAATGCGCTGTTCAAGCTTTCAGGCGGCGATGCCCGAAAACTCATGAACATGCTTGAACTGATTGTAAGCACGCTTTCTGCCGGCAATGCAAAAGAAATCGTGATCAACGATAAGTCGGTTATGGAAATCATCCAGGAAAAGATTGCCATTTACGATAAAAGCGGTGAGCAGCATTTCGACATCATTTCAGCCTTTATTAAATCAATAAGGGGCAGTGATCCCAACGCTGCTGTATACTGGCTGGCACGTATGGTTGAAGGTGGCGAAGATCCTAAATTCATTGCGCGTCGTATGGTTATCCTGGCTGCCGAAGACATCGGACTTGCCAATCCGAACGCGCTGTTGCTTGCTACCTCATGTTTTGAGGCGATTAACCTGATTGGCTGGCCGGAATCGCGGATTATCCTTTCGGAAACCGCGCTTTACCTGGCCACATCACCTAAAAGCAATTCGGCTTACCAGGCCATTAATGAAGCCCAGAACCTGATAAGAGAAACAGGCGATCTTCCGGTTCCTTTAAATATAAGGAATGCACCCACCTCGCTGATGAAAGACCTGGGATATGGCGACGGGTACAAATATGCCCATAACTACGCCGGAAACTTCACCCGGGAAGAATTCCTGCCGGAAGAAATCCGGAGCAAGGTGCTCTATGAACCCCAGGAAAATAACCGGGAAACTGAAATCAGAAGCAGGATGGCTGCTTTCTGGAAAGGAAAATACAAGTATTAAAGTATCATTTGTACTCTATGGAAACAATAAAAACAATACCCCAGATCAGGCATACCGCTTCCGGTAATTTTTTTCTGATAGCCGGTCCATGCGTTATTGAAAGCCGTGATCTCTGTTTTGAAATTGCAGAAAAAATAATTAAAATGACCGACCGGCTTGAGATTCCTTTCATTTTTAAAAGTTCGTACAAGAAAGCCAACCGCTCGCGATCGGATTCATTCACCGGAATTGGTGACAAAGCCGGATTGGAAATTCTCAGAGATCTGAGGCGGGAATTGAAAATTCCCGTTCTTACTGATATTCATTCAACTGAAGAAGCTTACTTTGCCTCACAATATACCGATGTGCTGCAAATACCGGCTTTTTTGTGCAGGCAAACCGACATACTGGTGGCAGCTGCCAAAACAGGAAAGGTAGTTAATATAAAAAAAGGGCAGTTCCTTTCACCCGAGTCCATGAAGTTTGCCGCCGATAAAGTGGTTCAGGCCGGTAACAACCAGGTGATGCTTACCGATCGGGGAGTTATGTATGGTTATCATGATTTGATTGTTGATTTCAGGGGTATTCCCGAAATGAAGAAGATGGGATACCCGGTAATACTTGATATTACGCATTCCCTTCAGCAGCCCAATCAAAACACAGGTTTGACGGGTGGCAAGCCGGAACTGATTGAAACCATGGCCAGGGCGGCCATAGCTGTGGGTGTAGATGGTTTGTTTTTGGAAACCCATCCCGAACCCATGCTGGCAAAGAGTGACGGAGCCAATATGCTGAGGCTGGATTTACTTGAGAATTTGCTTGAAAAGCTGGTGAAAATCAGAAAAACAGTCAATGGATTTGAATGATTGGAAGTGAATATACATAGAAGTTATTTTAGGTTTAATTATTGCTGATGATGCGTCAATCCTTAAAATATATTTGTATAATATTGATAATTAATATAATATAATCGTTCTTTATTTTTTTGATATGTTTAGGACCCCGAAGGGGTTTTATCTGAATAACCGTGGGTGAAACCCACGGATAAGTGGATAGAAACATTTTCATCCCCGAAGTGGGTTGAATCGATCAGTATTCAGGTCTGTTTTTCAGCCCCTGCCTTCCGGCAGGCAGGCCTTCAGGGCTGTATTGGAACAAGCAGCTCATTTCCGTGGGTTACCACCCACGGTTATTCATATTATACCACTTCGTGGCCAATAAACCGAAAAACCAAGGAGACTTCTATCCGTTCGAAGGAGTAGAGGCGCGTAATTCTTATTAACAATCTAACATATTATTAATCTATTCTATAACAAATAAAATAGAAATTTTTCAACAAAATCTTACACAGGTGTTGCATATATTAACATTTTTTATACTTTTACATCACATTAACCCTAACGATTTGACCTATAATAACCAGAAGAGGGTGCTTCAGTACTGAAGCACCCTCTTTTATATTTATACAATTTGTTTTGTATGAATTAGTTCCGTACCAAAACCGGGTTTTTGGGGACAGCAAAATAGAAGATCGTTCCGCCTTCCTTCTTGCTTTCAAACCACAGCCGGCCACCCATCATTTCAGCAATTTTACGGGCATAATAGAGGCCAAGTCCGGTACCTCCGAATTTTCTCTTGGCCGACTCGTCAATCTGGCGGAACTTCTCAAAAACAATTTCTTTCAGTTCGTCAGGAATGCCGATGCCGGTATCCTCCACGTAAAAAACCATGAAATCATGGTTTTCCCGGCAGCCATAATGAATAGAGCCCTTCTGGGTGAACTTCACGGCATTGTCGAGCACATGCCACATCACCTGTTGCATACGAACCGGATCAGCCGTTACAGTTTCCTGGCTGATTTCGGGGTTATCAATAACCACATTGATAAATGGTTTGTTCTTGCGTGCCATGTTTTCAATGATGGGTTCATTAAGTTGGTTGAGAAATTGCCCTATATTCATCCGTGAAGGATGCAACACCAGGGTGCCTGATTCAATTTTGGAAGTGTCAATCAGATCCTCTATCATGTTGATCAGGATCCGGTTGTTCTTAACAACGTGCTCGTTGTATTCCTTTCGTTTCTCAGGTGTAATGTCATCGCGCAGCAACAGGCCCGAAAACCCGGTAATGGCATTGAGCGGAGTTCTGATTTCATGACTCATGTTGGCTATGAAGGCCGATTTCAGCCGGTCGGACTCCTCCGCTCTCAGCTTGGCTTTCTCAAGCTCACCTGTTCGTTCCGCAACACGTTCTTCCAGGTTCTCCTTGATGCTGATCAGCTCCTGCTCTGCTTTAACCCTTTCATCAATTTCGCTTGTGAGCTGATTGTTTGCTTTTTTTAGAATTCTGCTGTAGTATGCGCTTACCCCAATTACAATCAGGGTCAGGATCACAATGGATGCCAGTGTGATTGTTCGCCGAATCATGTCTCTTACAGCTTCCTGCCTTTCCTTCATCAGGTTGCTGATTTCCCTGTCCTTCATTTCGGTTTTAACATGCATTTCCACATCGGCAACACTTTCCTGAACGCGTTTGCTGTACATTGAATCATACAGGGCCTGGTAATCCCTCAGTTCTTCAAAAGCGCTTTTGTAATCTCCCAGGGAAAAATATACATCAGAAAGCTCCTTATGGCAATCAGCTTCGTTCTCAACCAGAGAGATCATCCGCGAGTATTGAAGGCTTTTCAGAAGATGTTCCAGTGCTTTTTCATAGGCTCCGGTTTTTCGGAACACCGAACCCAGGCTTATATGACTGTAGGCGATTCCATATTTGTAGTTCTCATTTATCGAGATGGCCAGTGCCTTTTCATAATAGTCCAGGCTTTTGCGGAAATCCGACTGTTCTTCGTATGAACTCCCCAGATTGAGATACATCATGGCCATTGAAAGACTGTCTTTAATCCCTTCGTAAACTTTGAGGGCTGAGAGGTAATAGCCAAGCGCTTCGCGATATTTTTTATCGTCACTTAAAATAATTCCGATATTCTGCATTATGGAAGCTTCTCCTTCCCTGTTCCGGTCTACCCGGTACAAATCAAGGGCTTTGCGGTAATAATCCATAGCTTCCGAAGGCCGGTTCATTTCAGAATAAAACACACCGATATTCTGAAAACAAAGAGCTTTCAGCTTGTTATCCGGAATTTCCATAGCAAGCTTCAGTGCGGCATGATACGACCTGATTGCCTCGTCATAAATGCCCATATTGAAGGCCGTAAGTCCGTATAAGTTATGGGCATAAGCCTTTTTTGAAGAATCTCCCGTCTCCTTGTATATGTCAAGCAAACGCCTGGTGTTTTTCAATGCATCGGGGTATTGCTCAATATCATATTGGTAATTGGCAATCACTTCAGTAGCACCGGCCTCATCGTTCAATGAATTGTTGGCTTTAGCCAGAAGCATTGCTTCACGTGCGTAAAGCAAACAACTGTCGCTTTTCACTGACGCGTGATAAGAGGCTTTCTGGATTAAAAGATCCAGTTTCCTTTTTTCAGATGCCAGGATATGGCGATCTCCTGAACCGTCATCAACAGGCTTACTCCATGCCGGTATGAGAAGCAATGCAGATAGGAATACTGTCAGTATGGGTTTTCGCAGGTGCATGAAGTAGTTAAACTCCTAATGTTAATCTGAATACGAAAATAAGCAACAAGAGTTATACTTTTCAAATGAAATGTATGGTATTAGAATTCACAGTTATGCATTCCTGATTGATATTGCAATAAAAAGCAGCAAACCTGTAAGCCGGATTCTGTTTCCAGGCTCCTTTCAGAACCTGGACCCCCATCATTTGTCTAATCGATCTACCCCCCGGTATCGGGCGAGCAACCCTTAGCACCGGTATACGTGATCTTTCAACCCGCAAGACGGACAGCTTATGATGTCACCACCATAACTGGCAGGCTCTTACCCTGCCTTCTCACCCTTACTCCGGTTCGGAATGATGCCGATTTTACCAGGTAAAACCTGCAGATACCTACCGGGGCGGTCATTCTCTTCTCCGAAACTATGCCCTCACGAACATCTTCCATTTCGGAAGTGCGGTGCTCTGTGTTGTCCGGACTTTCCTCCCCGTTCCGGAAAACCGGAACGCAGCGATGGAGCGGTTTGCTGCTGTTATTCATGAACCAGATGCACCATGGTAGCTCCAAATCCATACTCCCTGAATGATGCATCCTGATATATATATTTTGGATATTTCTCCTGCAATTCCTTACGAATTTGCATTTTCAAAGTTCCCTGACCGATACCGTGAATAACAACCAGCCGGCGCATGTTTTTACCGATGGCCTCTTCAATGGCTCCATGAAACCGACTCATCTGGAGCGACAAGATGGCTGCCGGGGTTAACTGGCTGTTTTTCATAGTAATCTCGTCCAGATGCAAATCCACTTCAAGTGTGTCGGAGCTTTCTTCTTTCTTTTTCTGCCTGACTTCGCGTGAGCTATCAGCCTCATTCTTCAATGCTTTGACCTCTTCGGGAACAACAATCTCGTCTGAATATTCAGGCGGTTCATCACCGCTTACATTGAACAATATGGCCTTCTGCTCAAAATAGTCGTTTTCTCTGAAATAACTCTCCTTACTGAAATTAACCAGGTTCAGACTGATCAGTTTATCAACAGGTGCTTTTTTCACGTATCGTCCCCTGCTCAAAAAAAGTGCCTGAACATGCATGTCGCTCATTTTGCTGAGCGTGGTATGGTCATATGAGGCAAGATAACATTTTGTATCAGCCTCAATCAAACCTGAGGAAATATAACGCAGCACGCCGGCCGTTTTTTCTCCAAGTTGATAATACACAGCGTATGCCGAATCATTGATCAGGTAGCACCCCAGGTTGCTTGCAAAAACCGGACCGGGGTTTTCCGGCACAATACCCAGCAACAAATGAACCGGAGTATCGGCAGGCAGGTTGGCCGGCAATTCAACAACCACTGCCCTTTCTTTTTGTTCAGGCTTAGGCTGTTCGGGTTTCACCGGCTCAGGCTTAACGGGGTGGATCTCATCCTGCTCCCTGTTAACCGCAAAACCTCCGGCAAACACAAGTTCTTTTTCATTTACAGGTATTTCAAATCCGTCTTCGGTAAGTACATATACCTGTCCCTGCTGATCATAACGAATCACACTTCCACCGCCCACGTCATTGAGAAAACGAACCCGGTCACCTTTTTTAAACTTCATAGCTGCCTTATAATTTGAAGTGCAAAAATAGTTAATTTTGCGGGCCAAATATGACTCCATTGAAACCATTTGAAGATATCCATCCCGACCAGTATGATTATGAACTTCCGGAAGATCGAATTGCTTTGTTTCCGGTTGAAACAAGGGATCACTCAAAATTACTGGTAAGAAGCCGCGACGGTGCGCTCAGCCATGATGTTTTCAGCAATATCGCAGCCCACTTGCCCAAGGGTACCAACCTGTTTTTCAACAATTCAAAAGTGATCCCTGCCCGGCTTATCTTTACCAAAGAAACCGGTTCCAGGGTGGAGATATTCTGCCTGAAACCCGATCATCCTTCGGACTATGCACAATCACTGTCATCTTCCGGATCATGCTCGTGGGAATGCATGGTCGGAAATCTGAAACGCTTCGGCAATGAGCCCCTTGAAATGGAAGTTGTAGCAGGCAGGAAAAAGATCCTGCTGAGTGCCAAAAAGACTTCACAGCAAGGTAATATTGTAAAGGTATTGTTTACCTGGAATGAACCTGGTGTTACTTTTGCTGAGATTATCGATTGTGCCGGAAAAACTCCCCTTCCCCCCTATATTAAAAGAGAGGCAACCGAAATGGACAGGTTTAGATACCAGACCATCTATTCCCGGTTTGACGGGTCTGTTGCCGCGCCAACAGCAGGACTTCATTTTACCGACCGGGTTTTCGACACGCTGTTAAAAAAAGAAATCACCTGCCATGAAATCACATTGCATGTGGGTGCCGGCACATTTCAGCCGGTTAAAGCAGACCGAATTACGGAACACCACATGCACAGCGAAGACATTGTGATTCATTCGAACCTGTTGAACCTTCTTTCAGGCCTTCCCGGACGTGTTGCCTGTGTTGGCACCACCACAGTTCGCACGCTCGAAAGTTTATACTGGCTGGGAGTTAAAATTATAGAAACAGGCAACCCGGATCCTAAAGATCTGAAGCTTGATCAATGGGAGGCATACCATCTCGATGGATCTTATTCGCTGAATGAAGCATTTGAAGCATTTGCAGCGTGGTTCAACAGGCAGAAAGCTGAAGAATTAATTGTTTCCACAAGCCTGATGATATTACCCGGATACCGGTTCAGGGTTGCAGATACGCTGATAACCAACTTTCATCAGCCCCGCAGCACCTTGTTGCTGCTTATCGCTGCATTCATAGGTGAATCGTGGAAAGAAACCTATTCCTACGCACTTGAAAACGGGTTCAGGTTTCTGAGCTATGGCGACAGCTCATTATTTTTCAACAGGTAGGGACTGCTAACGATTTAACAGACGCTTCAGCAAAGAAGTGAATTTTTCTATGTCTTCTTCAGTTGTATCAAACGAGGTCATCCACCTTACCTCATTCCGGCTTTCGTCCCACATATAGAAAAAGTACTGTTCCATCAAAGGTTTGATAATTCTTTCGGGGATAATCGCGAATACGGCATTGGACTGCACTTTTTGAGTGATCTGCACACCGGACAAATCCTTCACGCTATTGTAAAGCATTTGTGCCATATTGTTGGCATGCTGTGCATTCTCATACCAGATGTTACTTTCGAGGTAAGCAGTAAACTGTGCCCCAATGAAACGCATTTTCGAAAGGAGTTGTGTGCTTTGCTTCCGGTAGTATCTGAAATCCCCGGCTAGTTCCCTGTTGAAAAAAACAACTGCCTCACCAAACATCATCCCGTTTTTGGTTCCGCCAAAAGACAATACATCTACACCGGCCTCAACAGTAAATTCTCTGAACCCAAGATCCAGGCTTACCGCTGCATTGGCAATTCTTGCTCCGTCGGCATGCAGGTAAAGTCCGTATTCCTTTGCCAGTTCCGACAATGCTTTGATTTCTCCAGGTGTGTAAACCGTACCCATTTCGGTCGACTGGCTGATGGAGATCACTCCGGGTTGTGCATGATGTTCAAATCCGAATCCATGCAGGTGTTTTTTCACCGCATCAGGAGTAAGTTTTCCATCGGGTGTTTCAACGGTAAGCAGTTTGCAGTTGCAGAACTTCTCAGGTGCGCCGCACTCATCTACATTGATGTGTGAAGTTGATGCACACACTACCGAATTTATCGATTTGGTCAGCGAAGCCAGGCTTAATACATTGGCTCCCGTACCGGTGAGCACAAAATAAACATCTATCCCGTCAGCAAAATATTTCCTGAAAGCTATTTCGGCGTTTTTGGTGTAAACGTCATCGCCATAAGCTACAACATGCCCAACATTGGCTTGTTGAATTGCATCAAGCACAATTGGATGAATACCTGCATTGTTGTCGCTTGCAAAACCGCGTGTAATGCTTGAATTCATAATTCAGCTATTGAAACGGCAATGTAGAAAAAAATATCAGAAGAGAAATAATCCCTACCTGTCTTTTTTTTCATCAGGCACAAATTCAAGAGCTAGTGAATTGATGCAATAACGAAGTCCGGTAGGTTTCGGTCCATCATCAAAAACATGCCCAAGGTGCGATCCGCATCGGGCGCAAACTACTTCGGTGCGCACCATACCATGGCTTTTATCGGTTTGCAGCAGCATGCTATTTTTGCTGTGGGCATCATAAAAACTCGGCCATCCGCTTCCCGAGTCATACTTTGTATCGGAATCAAACAAATGGTTACCACAAGCCACACATTGGTAATGCCCTTTTTGGTAAAAATTGTAGTATCTGCCACTGCCGGGCAGCTCGGTAGCTTTCAGCCGGCATATATTGTACTGCTCAGAAGTCAGGTTTTTTTTCCATTCCGCTTCGCTTTTAATCACTTTATCCATCTCTTTGTTGTTTGTGGTTTGCTGCGCGTTTACCATAAGTAATTGCATCAGGAATATCAATAAAAAAACAAACTGTTTCATAATAATTGGTTTTTCAATTGCAATGTCTACTGTTTTTCAGGCTCAAAATGAATTGCGTCATTGTAAACGATAAGCCAAACATCCGGCAGGTAATCCACAACATAACAATCCGCTTTTCAGAACCCGCATAATAATAACAACCAAAGACATTAATAGTTGAAAGCATTTGTTAATTTTACCGGGTATTTAAATCGAAAATTATTAAAGAAATCATACAACAAATTCACCATTTCATTTACACAATATGTTACGGATTGCATTATTTACTTTAGCCTGTGCGCTATTTCTGGCAAATATGAATGCCCAGATTTCCGAAGGTGGAACACCCTATTCCACTTCACTCATTGGTTTAAAAAGCACTACACCGGTACCTGTAATCGGTTTGGAAAAACTGGATGTCGAGAAACTCCGGAATGAGGATATTCAGGATAACCTGCCTTGCCGTTTTGGTATCTATAAAGATACCCTGATAGATTTTAAAGCCAGGGCAAAAGTTGATCTAATCAGCAACAAAGGAAGGATATGGAGGTTGGAAATCCGTAATGAAAGTGCACTTTCGCTACAGGTCGTATTTAACAGGTTTATCGTACCCGAAGGAGCTCAATTATTTCTCTACAATGAGGATATGACCCGCATAGAAGGTGCTTTCACAAAGCGTAACATGCGTGATGATTCGCGGTTTGTGATTGCTGATTTCAGGGGAGGTCATGTAATCCTTGAATACTTTGAACCTGACAATCCGGAATACGAAGGGCAATTGGTTATTGGTTCGTTGGGTCAGGGTTATGAAGATCCTTTTCAGTCAGAAAACGCAAGCACCGAATTTGTCAATATCAACTGTCCGGTTGGTAAAGATGCCCAGCTTATCAAGCATGCAGTATGCCGTATGGTTTTCAGGTCGGGACCTTCTCAATCTTATTGTTCCGGTGCGCTTATCAATAATGTTAAGCAGGATGAGACTCCCTATTTTCTTACTGCCAATCATTGTATCAGCACAAATACTGAAGCGTCCAGTCTGATCACTTATTTCAATTACGAGATAAAGGATTGCACCGGTGATACCGCCGGCTATAAAACGCTTACCGGCGGGTCTACCTTGCTCACTACCGGTAAGTCTTCAGATTTTACGTTGCTGAAGCTCAAAGACAAACCGCCTGTTTCATACCAACCCTTTTATGCAGGATGGAACGTTTATGATTCTGCTGATATTTATGTAACCAGTATTCATGTACCGTTTCAGCAAACGAAAAAAATATCCATTGATTACGACAGCATTTTCTCATTACCTGTTGAAATCACCTGGGATGATGAATCGGTATCTCCGGTTGGAAGCCATTGGGTTGTATCCTTTGATCTGGGAAAATCAATTGGAGGCTCTTCAGGCGGACCGCTATTTAATAATCGTAATCAGATCATAGGACAACTGCACGGTGGTGATGAGGATTTCAAGTTTTACGGTAAACTGAGTTCTTCCTATAAATTCAAAAGCAAAACCTACCCATCGTTGCGCAGTTTTATCGATCCCGATTCAACAAGTGTTATGGAATTGAGCGGATACAGTCCTGCAGGCAATCCTCCGGATGCTTTCTTCACAACCGAGGCAGACCTGGTTTGTGTCAACACCCCGGTTAAAATAAAGGATTATTCCGCTTTTGGACCTTACAACAGAAAGTGGATGATTACTCCTGCAACGTTTTCTTTTCTTGAAGGCACTACTGACACTTCAGCCAACCCGGTTGTTGCGTTTCATGAAAATGCCTATTACACGGTTGATCTGAACCTGTCAGTTGGCGGAATGCTCAAATCAACCAAATCAAAGACCATTAAAGCTGGCAACGAAATTGCCGTAAGCATTACTTCCAAAGCACCTGAAGAAATATGCGACTGTGATTTTGACTCGATCATGCTGGTAGGAAACGGTGGAGAGTTATACAACTGGGAATTGACATCAGGTGCTGAGGAAATACTGGATTTAAGCAGTAATTCCGGTGATACGGTATATGTGTACAAAAAAGCCGGTTTTAAGGCCAATGGCAATTATTATGCTCATATTGCGGCTACGGGAACAAAAGGAACCTGCTCTGCAAACGATCAGTTCCAGATGTTAATCCTCAAACCGTTAAATGATGATATCAGCAACGCGGTTCAACTCGATTACGGATCAAGCAGTGTATATACCAATATTTGTGGCACTACCGAAGAAGGTGAACCTGTTCCACCGATTACTTCTTGCGTCTCACAATTGTCCTGGTGCGATGAATGTATGAATGGAACCGGTATTTTGCAGAACAGTGTTTGGTTTACCTTTGTACCAGACATTACCGGGAAAATCAGCATTTCATCAAAAGGATATGACAATCAAATAGCCTTGTATGATGCCGAATCACCTGAAGCATTGTTCAACAACGAATACGAACTGTTGGCTGCCAATGACGACCGATCTGATTCTGATCCCCATCCTTTAATTATATCCCAGTTGGTTACAGCAGGAAAAACATACTGGATCCAGGTTGACGGAAGTTTCTGCGGTGCAGTAGATGACTTTTATATGGTTATTACAGATCTCACCACCGGAGTTCAGAAAACCAAATCCGAAAACCTGAAGATTTATCCCCAGCCGGCCTTTGACTATGTGATGATAAAGGGAGAAGAGCTTGCGGGTTCTGAGGTGGAAATTTCTGTTTACAGTGTTTCCGGTCAGCAGGTTTGCTCGAAGAGTGCAGCTGTTGTTAACGGAGCAATCCGCCTCGACGTTTCCTTCCTGGAGCCGGGTATGTATCTGGTAAATGTAAATACCGGCAACCGGCTGTTTATTTCGAGAATGGTTAAATACTAACATTTTCGTGCATGCCTGAAAAAGAGGATTTGGTTGGTTGTACCCTGAATGAAATTACGGACTTGGTGAGAGCTCGTGAAATGCCGGGATATACAGCGATGCAAATTGCCGAATGGCTTTATGCAAAAAAGATTGCCTCAATTGATGAAATGACCAATCTTTCAAAAACTGCAAGAGATAAGCTGAAGGAATCCTACAATCTCGGTTTGTCAGCCCCTGAAAAAGTACAGGTTTCCTCCGACGGCACAAAGAAATACCTGTTCCGTGTTAATAGTGAACGGTTTGTTGAGGCTGTTTATATTCCTGAAAGCGATCGATCAACACTTTGCATATCAACCCAGGTGGGCTGTCAGATGGGTTGTGTTTTCTGTATGACCGGTAAGCAGGGTTTTCATGGTAATTTGTCGGCCGGAGAAATTCTGAACCAAATCATGTCGCTACCGGAAAGGGCCAGCCTGACCAATTACGTATTTATGGGCATGGGTGAACCGCTTGCCAATACAGGGAATTTGCTGAAGTGCCTGGAAATAATGACTTCATCATATGGATTTGGCATCAGCCCGTCACGTATTACGGTTTCCACAATTGGTGTTATTCAAGGTATGGAGCAAATTATCAGCAAGAGCCGCTGTCATATTGCAGTTAGTTTGCATACCCCTTTTGAAGATGAAAGGCTGCGATTAATGCCTTCTGAAAAAGTTTTTCCTATAAAACGGGTTGTTGAAACCCTCAGAAAGAGCAGTATTGAAAGACAACGAAGAATTTCCTTTGAATATATTATGTTCAAAGATTTTAATGATACGGCACGACATGTAAACGGGCTCACCAGGCTGCTAAACGGACTCCGGTGCAGAATCAACCTGATCCGCTTTCACCCTGTTCCGGGAGTACCTTTTGAAAGCTCCGATGAAGATACCATTCAATGGTTCAAACAAAGGTTGAATGAAAAGGGATTGCTCACAACAATCAGAGCTTCGCGCGGACTCGACATTCTCGCGGCATGCGGCATGCTTTCTACCAAACACCAGCAAATAGAAGAGCAATGACCAGGAAGGCAAGCTTATTCGTTTGCTGCTTTTCTTTTTTCAATCAGTTCTAAAGCTTCCTGCGTACTCATTTTCTTACCTTCGGAATAAGCTACTACAAAGGCCTTCTTAATATTGGTTTCGATCAGGGTGGCTTCAGCTTCTTCAAAAGTTTTGTAACGCCCGATTGAATATTTATACCAGTTATCTTCGTAAATCATGTCAATGGGAATTTTGTCTTTGTATATCAGGTTCAGGTATTCCTCGCTTAATGGCATGGTATGTGCCGCAATCTGAACCTTGAAGATAACTTCTTTAAGCAGGGAGGAATCAACAGCGGTTTCCTTGTCAACCGTGGCAAAAATATCCTTGGGAGGTTCGTGAACATTCGGATCTTTCATTATTTTAACCACTTCCTCAAGTGAAAGGTCGTCTTCCCATCCGTAATTATATTCTACGGGGTAGTCAGTACATATTTGCAACGACCTTCCCTGATCACGCACAGCCAGCTTTTCATAACCCATGGCATCCTTCATAATGGCAAGTGCATAATCAAAACGATCGGCGTCTTCAGCCTGTTGTCTCCGGATGAGCGAACGGTTGTAGCTTTTCAACGCTGTTCCCTGATAGTACCTGGCTTTCTCCATTCCCGCAGCCCGGTGATTGGATCGGTTCATTTTGTTCCAAAAGCTTTCGTTCTTTAATTTGAAAACATAAAATACAATGCTGTTGGCTTCTTTTGCGTTTCTGCTGCTTTCCAGCAACAGCTTCATGGCGGCATTATATTCGGATGAAATGCGCTCTTTCTTTTGTAAATCGGTAAGTGCGTCATACTGACTGGTAGCGCTGTGTAGCATGGCTTCCGCATCGCTCAGCATCTTTGCAGCTCTCTCAAGTTTTTTAATTTCCATACCATCAAACTTCACGTTCAACTCCGCTGTAAACATCCTTGAGGTACTCTGTTCCTGGGCATATCCAATAACGGAACCAAACACCGCTGTAAATAATAAAATGCTAATTCCCGATTTCAGAATCTTGTGCTTCATGTTACCGTTGCTCCTGTTTATTTATAAATATTGGATAATCTGATATTTATCTGTGTTTCACAATGATTTGATAGTATATACGTCATTTCTCCCAAAAAGTTAAACTACCTCTTCTTTCTGGTATCAATATTTGTGCCATTCAATAATTCATCACCTGAACATATTGAAAGGCAATTCTTTATAAGAAATTGGATTGTGGTTTACCGGTGAGCCTTTATTCCTGTTCAAGAAGCCATATTTCAGCCTCTTCCTTATTGGCAAAAGCCTTGCCTTTGCCTCCCCTGTTATAAACAACAGTTTCTGTAAACCGGTTCATCTCAAGTTGCTGCAACTGATCGTCAACAAACGCTACACAAATATCTTTGGGAGCCATTTCGCATAATTTCTCGCCAAGAATATACATGTCAATGGCAGAAATATCATTCCTGAAATTCTCAGATATCAATACCCGTTTGTAATTTCCGGATTCACATTCATCAAAAATCTCTTTCCAGAACATCAACGACACATCTAACGAATCCTTTTCACCAGATACAATTGCGGTAAGATACTGCGTACCGTGGTTAAATTGAATGGCATAAGGCTTTTCTTCCGACATGGTTCATGAATTACGGATTAGATTCAAATTTAAGCGATTTACTGACAAATTACAATTTATTATTTCAACGATCTTTAGCAGGGGAAGGAATAATTCCAAACTGGTTTCTTCAAAGTGCCCCGCTTTTTAGCCAGATAAAATTAATTACTTTTGCAGACAACACTTTCAGGGTGACATTGATGAAAACTGCTTTAATCATATCCATTGTATTTCAATTCCTGGCTGCATTCTATGCGTTGAGTCTGACCCGTCAGACCAAGTTCAACATCAGCTGGATTCTCATCTCACTGGCCTTTCTGTTGATAGCCATAAGGAACATCCTTGACCTTGTGCCCATTTACTATAAGGAATTGCAATCGGACATTTACCTTATCGACAGGTTACTTAAAATTGTAATTGCTGTTTTACTTCTTGCCGGTGTTATTTTCATCAGACGCCTGTTCAAATTCCTCAAAAGAATTGACGATTACAGAAAGGAATCGGAAAACAAGGTGTTGCATGCCATCATGCGTACAGAAGAAAAAGAAAGAAGGCAATTTGCAAAAGACCTGCATGACGGTATCGGCCCGCTTTTATCAAACATCAAAATGTCGGTTTCCGCAATTGACAAAACCCAGATTACCGGGTTCAACCTCACGGTTGTTGAAAACATCAGCAACCTGATTAATGAGTCAATCAATTCGCTGAAATACACTTCCAACAGTCTGAGTCCGCACATTCTCGAGAGTTTTGGCCTGGCCAGTGCCGTGAACTCCTTTATCGAAAACATCAACCGGCTTGGCAAAATTGAAGTATCCTTTAGCCATAATATTGAAAGCCTGAGATTTGACAACCAGGTTGAAACCAATCTCTACCGTATTGTTTGTGAGCTTTTTCAGAATACGGTTAAGCATGCATCAGCTTCCAACATTTCGCTGCTGATTCATTTCAACGAAAACAAACTGATTATCCAGTATTTTGATGATGGAATCGGTTTTGACGCGAATGATCCGGGCAATATGGAAGGTATGGGCATTTCAAACATGCATTCACGTTTAAAAGCACTTGATGGCGAAATCACCCTGAAAAGAATTCTGCCTCAAGGAATGATGACCAGTATTGTGCTGACAACAAAACCTAAAATAGCACCTCATGGAAAAGCTTAATATTCTTATTGTTGATGATCACAAACTCTTCCGGGAAGGGCTCAAATTTCTTCTTTCAAACCTGGAAGAGGTGGGTGAAGTGTGGGAGGCTTCTGATGGGGAGGTTTTCCTGAATATGATCAAATCGTCTAATCCCGACCTGGTTCTGATGGATATTGAAATGCCCAAAGTTAACGGCATAGAAGCAACAACCAGGGCATTGGAGATTAATCCCGGCCTGAAGATTATGGCTCTTTCCATGTATGGTGATGAGGAATATTTCCAAAAAATGGTAGATGCAGGTATATGCGGGTTCCTGCTTAAGAATTCCGAATTTTCCGAGGTAAAAAAGGCCATTCTTACCGTGGCTCAGGGAAATAACTATTTTACCGAAGAAATACTTTACAGGCTTGTTGACCGGTTTAAAACCAAAACAGTGCAGGTTGATGCACCCGTAGTGCTTTCTGATCGTGAACTTGAGGTGTTGCAACTGATTTGCAAGGGCCTTTCAAACCAGGAAATAGCCGATAAGCTGTTCATCAGCAAACGTACGGTAGATCATCACAGGGCAAGCCTGCTCACAAAAACCGAAACAAGTAACGCTGCCAGCCTGGTTATTTATGCAATCAAACACAAGATGATCGAAGTGTAGTTAGTGTCTGTCCATAAAGTCCCATTTGCTGCGTTACGCTTGTCCGAAAATTACTCATTTACGACTAGTAAACTCCGCATTTTCGGACTGCGCAAGCCTTGCAAATGGAACTCTCTGGACAGACACACGGCCAGTTAATCATTTTATCTACTTTATCTGACACACGCTGATTTCACCTGTATGCTTTTACTTAACCAGTGCATTATAGAGTATTTCTGCTGGATGCAGGGCAACCACACCGGTACCGTCGAGAATTTGCTGCCGGCAACTGTTGCCTGAAGCACAAATAATGGTACCCGGTTCTGAATCTCTGACAGCCGGGAAAAGAACCAATTCACCTATTTTCATCGACAATTCATAGTGTTTCTTTTCATATCCATACACACCGGCCATGCCACAACATCCCGACTTGATTTCTTCAACCGCATAATTTTCCGGTATGGTCAACATGGTTTTTATTGAGGCAGTTGATGCAACAGCTTTTTGCTGGCAATGACCGTGCATTTTGATCATGGCTTTTTCAGCGGTGAACAGCTTTCTGTCAATACGGCCAGCCTCATATTCACTTGCAATAAACTCGTCGATAGTCATGCAATGCTTTGCAATATGCAAGGCCTCCTGTTTTAGCTCAAGGTTTACCAGTTCCGGGTATTCATCCCTGAAGGCCAGTATGGCTGAAGGTTCAATACCTACCAGAACATGCTGCTGGTCAACAAGCCTGTTAAAAAGCTTCACATTATAGTTGGCCACTTTTCTGGCTTTGCGCAGCAAACCTTTTGATATGAAGGTTCGGGCACTTTCCTTTGACGGATTGATTCGGACCTGGTATCCGAGCCTGGTCAGCAGTTTCACTGCAGCTATTCCAATTTCGGCATCCAGGTAATTGGTAAACTCATCCAGGAACAACTGAACAACCGGCCGATCTGAATTTGCACCTGCCTGAACTGCCGACATGTAATTGTTTCGCTGTAGCCATTTTTCAAAGCTGTTGGCTGACAAAAGCGGCAGTGTGCGCTGGCTGGCAAAACCCAGGGAATTCTTTACCAATGAGGTTATCAATTGGTTTTTCATCAGGGAATTATAAAGCCACGGGAAATGCGAATTGATTTTGTGTATCCGGGCAATGTGGGCCACCATCCAGGCTAACAAAGAAACGCCTTTCTTGTCGTAATAATGCTGTAAAAACTCGGCTTTGAGCTTGGCCATATCCACATTGGAGGGACACTCAGATTTGCATCCCTTGCATGCCAGGCAAAGATCCAGTATGTCATATACTGCCTCAATTGCCATTGATTTCCTGTTGGATGCACTGAGCATGTATTCGCGCAATGCATTGGCCCGGGCACGTGTAGTCATGTTTTCATCGCGGGTGGCCATGAAGGTAGGGCACATGGTTCCGCCCATCAATGCCGATTTGCGGCAATCGCCTGAACCGTTGCATTGTTCAACGTGCCTGAGAAGTCCCTGTGTGGAAGAATGATCAAACACAGAATTGATCATTCTTTCACCCTGCTTCCATTGGGTACGCAGGAAGGTATCCATTTCAGGTGTATCGGTGATTTTGCCCTTGTTGAAGATTCCCTGCGGATCCCAGGTGTTCTTCACCTGACGCATCAGTTCATAATTGGCATTGCCTACAATGATGGGTATAAACTCACCTCTGAGTCGTCCATCGCCATGTTCACCGCTTAATGATCCCCTGTACTTTTTTACCAGGTGCGCCACCCCGGTGGCTACTTTCCTGAACAGTGCAACACCTTCGGGATCTTTCAGGTTGATCACCGGCCGCATGTGTAATTCTCCTGTTGCCACATGGGCATGGAAAACGCAACTCAATCCGTATTTGGCCAGCAAGTTTTTGATATCACTGATATATTCCGGAAGCGAATCAGGCTTAACAGCAGTATCCTCAACCAGCGATATCGGCTTGGCATCACCCGGAATATTTGACAAAACTCCCAACCCCGATTTTCGCAATGCCCAAACCTTATTGATATCAGCCCCTGTAACCAGCGGAAAATGATAACCCAAACCGGCATTGCGCAAATCTTTTTCCAGGTTTTCCTTGATCTCATGAATCTCATCCAGGGAATCCCTTGCAAACTCAACAATCAATATAGCTCCCGGATCGCCCTGAACAAAAAACCTGTTTTTTCGCTGGGAAATATTTGATTTTGTACATTCCAGGATGGTATTGTCCATGAGCTCCACTGCACCCGGATTGTGTTTCAGGCAGATGAGGTTTGCCAGCAGGGCTTCTTCAAGTGTGTTGAAATGAATGCAGACGAGCCCTTTTGTCTTGGGTGGCAGGGGAACCACATTTAGTTTGATTTCGGTAATGAAAGCAAGCGTACCCTCGGAACCAGCAATGAGCCTTGAAAAATTAAACGGTATGCCATTGGGAGTAAACGGACTGCACTGCATAAGCAAATCCAGCGCATAACCAGTATTTCTTCGCTTTACCGCGGGATCGGGAAATTCCCTGGTGATCTCTTCCCTGTTGACCTGAGTAGTCAGAATATCATGTATATTTCTGTATATTTTATTCTCCAAACCATCACCCTCAAGCTTGGCCATAAAACCAGCATCATCCAGTGCTTCAAAAACAACCTGCTCACCGTTACTCAGGATAGCCTTAACCGAAAGCAGGTGATCCCGGGTGCTGCCATAAATAAGTGAGTGCGCTCCGCAGGCATTGTTACCAACCATTCCGCCAATCATACACCGGTTTGAAGTGGATGTTTCCGGTCCGAAAAACAACCCTTTTTTTGCCAGTTGCAGGTTCAACTCATCCAGCACAACTCCGGGTTGCACGCGCGCGTATTTTTCCTTTTCATTGATCTCGATAAGCCGGGTAAAATATTTCGATATATCTACCACAATCCCGTTTCCCACTACCTGCCCGGCCAATGATGTGCCTGCAGCTCTGGGAATCAACGTGGTGTTGTTTTCCGAGGCATAACGGATGAGTTTTATAATGTCTTCTTCATCTGCAGGCCTGGCAACTGCTATGGGTACTTCACGGTAAGCAGAGGCATCCGTTGCATACAACAACCGGTTGGTCATATCCGTGAACAAATCTCCATGCACTTCCTGTGCAAGTTGCTCCAGCAACCTGCAGTCAGCCTTCTTATTCATAACATTCAATACTATATGGAATATTCATGTTGCAAAACTAATGATTATCATGAACAAAATGCATGGCAACAAAAACCATCTTAGTGACAATTATCACTGCCTGCAAAAAAAAATTGAGATAATTTGTACCCGTATTCTCTATGATCCCGTAAAATGTAGTTCCTTTGCAAAAAGTATAATTTTTAGTTAATTTTAATTCTTTAAATCACCATTAAATATTTGGTTTACAATGAATCTGATTGAATTGATCAAGGAAAATGCGCGCAAGAACAAGCAGCGTATCTTGCTGCCCGAAAGTTATGAAGAACGGACATTAAAAGCGGCCGATTTTGTTCTCGGTGATGGTACTGCTGACGTCATCCTCATTGGGTCGAAGGATGAAATTGGTGCCCATGCAAAAAAGCTGGGACTCAGGAATATTGACAAAGCCACCCTGGTTGACCCTGAGCACTATGAAAAACTCGAGGCTTATGCCAATATGATGGTTGAATTGCGGAAATCAAAAGGCCTTACCAAGGATGAAGCATTAAAGCTCCTCAGAAACCCGCTTTATTTTGCCACGGTAATGATCAAATATGGTGATGCTGACGGAGAGGTTGCGGGTGCAGATAATGCCACCGGCGATGTACTCAGGCCCGCTTTTCAGTATGTAAAAACACTTCCGGGTATCAGCGTAGTTTCCGGTGCCTTCCTGATGTTTTTGAAAGATAAACAATATGGTGATAACGGCTTAATGGTTTTTGCCGACTGTGCCGTACATCCCAATCCCACCGATAAGGAACTGGCTGAAATTGCTGTTGCCACGGCCAAAACTACCCGTGCAATTGCCAAAATTGAACCCCGGCTGGCCATGCTGAGCTTTTCAACCAAGGGAAGTGCCTGCCACGAGCTGGTTGATAAAGTAGTCAGTGCCACAAAAATTGCCAAAGAAATGAATCCATCTTTAAATATCGATGGCGAATTGCAGGCCGATGCGGCCATCGTAGAATCGGTGGGTTTAAAAAAAGCTCCGGGAAGCCCCATCGCTGGTAAAGCCAACGTGCTGATCTTTCCCAACCTCGAATGCGGAAACATAGCCTACAAACTGGTTCAACGGCTTGGTCATGCCGAGGCTATCGGTCCTGTGTTGCAGGGAATGGCAGCCCCGATTAACGACCTTTCAAGGGGATGTTCGGTTAATGATATTGTTGACCTGATTGCCATTACAGCTAACCAGGCTATTGATACAAAATAATTTATAAACTATTAAGCAAAAAGTTAATTATGGCTGAAGTCATTGTTGAATCAATTGAAAATTACGGGTTAAGTCAGAAATCACATGCACGTACCCTGTTCTCAAAAGTGGGAATGGTTGGTTGCGGATCAGTAGGACAGAATATTGCCCTGCTGATCAGCCAGAAAGAGTTGGAAGTTATTTTCATAGAGTTGTCTGAGGAGCGGGTGCATGCCGCATTGACCAATATTGAGCAGGAGCTGGATAACATGATCAACCGCTGGGGAATGACACCCGGTGAAAAAAGGGCCATCCTGGCACGCATCAGCGGTTATGTTGGTTATGAGCACCTCCGGAGTTGCGACCTGGTTATTGAAGCCATCCGTTCCAAAAATCGCGACCAACGGATCACCTGCCGCAAGGAAGTGTTTAAAAATATAGAAAAGTATGTGTCGCGCGAAACCATCATCGCCACCAATTCCACTACCATTACCATAACGGAATTGGCATCCGATCTGGAATACAAGGACAGATGCGTAAGCCTTCATTTCCTTTCCAATGTTCCCGGTGCCAAAATGGTGGAGGTGGTCAGAAGCCTTTACACTTCCGATGAAACATTCGACAAGGTGTGCAAGTTCATCCACATGATCGGGAAAGTAATGGTGAATGTGCAGGAATCCCCCGGCATGATCAGCATCAGGATGTTTGTTAACCTGGTTAATGAAGCCTGTGAACTGCTTATGGAAGGTGTTGGCTCTGTAGCCGATATTGATAATACCATGAGAATCGGACTGGGACTTACGATGGGGCCTTTTGAGCTTGCCGACAAGGTTGGCCTGGATAAGGTGGAAAGATGGATGGACAACCTGTATGGAGAATTCGGAGGTATTAAATACAAAGCTTCACCAGTTTTAAAAAGACATGTAAGGGCGCACCATTATGGCCGCTCCACAGGTGTAGGCTTTTATTCATATGACGAAGCAGGAAAAAAAGTAAGTTAAGTACCTGTCCTAATCACTCTAATTATTACACAGATAATATTTAATTAACATGAAGATATTGGTTTTAAATTGCGGCAGCTCATCCATCAAGTTCCAGTTATTCAACATGGAAAAGAAGGAAATCATGACCAAGGGCGTTGCCGAGAAAGTAGGCATGAAGGGTTCGTTTATCAAACTGGAAAAAAGCAACGGCGAAAAAGTTCGTTTTGAAGGTGAAATCCTGGATCATCAAATTGGTATTGAGTATATATTGGGTGTTATCACAAGCAAGAAGCACGGATGCATCAATAACCTCGATGAAATTGATGCTGTTGGTCACCGTGTTGTTAACGGCGGTGAAAAGTTCAACTCCAGCGTGCTGATCACCGACGAAGTACAGGCCGCAGTAGAGAAATACATAGATCTGGCCCCCCTGCATAACCCGGCCAATCTGAAAGGTGTATATGCCATAAAGCTACTCATGCCAGGCAAGCCCCAGGTGGGTGTTTTTGACACAGCCTTTCATCAATCGCTACCCCCAAAGGCATTCATGTACGCAATCCCCTACTCTCTTTACAAAAAGTATGGTATTCGTAAATACGGGTACCATGGCACCAGTCATTTCTACATCAGCAAACGTGCCTGCGAAATACTGAATGTAGATATCAATAAACAGCGTATTATTACAGTGCATTTGGGTAATGGAGCTTCCATGGCTGCTGTAAAGTATGGTGAATCCATCGATACATCCATGGGTTTCACACCGGTTGAAGGTTTGATCATGGGAACCCGTGCCGGAGATCTCGATATAGGTATACTTACTTACATTATGGATAAAGAAGAAATTGGCATATCGCAAATTGGAACCCTGGTCAACAAACAAAGCGGTATGCTTGGAATTACCGGCATCTCGTCTGATATGCGTGAAATTGAGGACGCTGCTTTCAAAGATAAAAATGAAAGAGCTCTTCTCGGATTGGAGATGTACCATTACCGGATAAAAAAATACCTGGGTGCCTATGCAGCTGCTATGGGAGGTGTTGATATCGTGGTATTTGCCGGCGGAATTGGCGAAAACGGACCCGAAACGAGGGAAGATGTATGCAAGGAAATGGAATTTCTCGGGATCGAAATTGATCTGAAGAAAAACAACGGCCTGCGATCAAAAGAAGCCATCATCAGCACCGAAAATTCCAAGGTTAAGGTTATGGTTGTTCCAACAAACGAAGAACTTGTTATTGCTGAGGACACCGAAAAAATCGTTTCGCAGTTAAAGAAATAACTATTACCTGATGGCAATTCAATCACTCAACAATATTGTGGATGCTGCCCTGAAAAAGGACAGCCGGAAGCTTGCTGTTGCAGTGGCACAAGATGAAGATGTTCTTAAAGCGGTATGTAATGCAGCTGAAAAGCAACTGATAACGCCTATTCTGGTTGGTGACAAGGATGAAATCCTGGCTGCTTCAGCAAAGGCAGGCGTCAATATTTCAGGTTTTGAGATGATTCAGGAGCCTGATAATAACCTGGCCTGTGCAAAAGCAGTAAAGTTAGTTAAGCAGGGGCAGGCTGATATTCTGATGAAAGGACTTGTACCCACAGGTCAGCTTCTCAGGGCCATCCTGGATAAGGAGAACGGTCTGCTTAAGGGTGGTTTGCTGAGTCACCTGGCCTTTTTTGAATCGCCTTACTACCACAAAATATTGTGCATTACTGATGCAGCTTTGAATATCAATCCCGACTTCGAAGAAAAGGTTGCCATAGTCAGAAATGCAGTGAATGCGCTTCATCGCATTGGCATTCCCATTCCGCTGGTTGCCATTTTGGCACCGCTGGAAACAGTCAATCCCAAAATGGAGGCTACAGTTCATGCCGCCATGCTCACGCAAATGCAAAAACGCGGACAAATAGAAGGATGTGAGATTGATGGTCCTCTGGCACTGGATAACGCGGTATCATCAGAAGCGGCCAGGCACAAAGGGTTGGTTTCCGTAGTGGCCGGCAATGCCGATTTGCTGGTTGCGCCTGATCTCAACACCGGTAATGTGCTTTATAAGGCACTGAACTTTTTGGGTGGTGCTGTTTGCGCCGCCATTGTTGCAGGTGCAGGTGCTCCTGTAGTGCTTACATCCAGGGCAGATCAGGATAAAAGCAAGTTCCTTTCCATAGCTCTTGCCGTTTCTATGACATAACTATTCCGAGATACTATGTTAACCCTCAGGTCATGAATCACAAAATACTAGCCATTAACCCGGGATCCACCTCCACAAAAATTGCGGTTTACCACAATGCCAAGCCGGTGTTTCTGAAAAGCATCCTGCATGATCCCCAGGAATTGTCGGGTTACAAAAGAATCAGTGACCAGTATGAATTCCGGAAAGAAATCATTCTCAAGGAATTAAAGGCATCTCACATCAATATTGAAATTGTTGAGGTTATTGTTGGCCGCGGAGGACTGGTTCACCCTATTGAATCGGGAGTATACCACATCAACGACAGGCTGAGACACGATCTACTTGAAGGGGTAATGGGCGAACATGCCAGCAACCTGGGCGGGCTCATTGCCTATTCCATTGCCCAGACACTGCAGAACTGCAAAGCATTTATTGCCGACCCGGTGGTTGTTGACGAATTACAGGACGTAGCACGTATTGCCGGCCATCCCATGTTTCACAGGTATTCCATTTTTCACGCCCTGAATCAGAAAGCCACTGCCCGCGCATACTCGCGCCTGATGAACCGGAAATACGAAGATCTGAACCTGGTAATTGCCCACCTGGGTGGCGGCGTTTCGGTTGGGGCACACCGTAAAGGCAAGGTAATCGATGTGAACCAGGCACTCGACGGCGAAGGTCCTTTTTCACCGGAACGTTCCGGCACCCTTCCTTCAGGAGCTCTTGCGAAGCTTTGTTTCAGCGGTGAATATACCCTTGATCAGATCAAGCGGATGATTACCGGTGGCGGAGGCTATGTGGCCTATATGAATACCAACAGCGCCTACGAAGTTGAATTGATGGCCCAGGATGGAGATGATAAAGCCCGGTTGATTCAGGATGCCATGTCGTACCAGATTGCCAAGGAAATTGCGGCCATGTGCGCAGTATTACAAGGTGAGGTTGATGCCATAATCCTTACCGGGGGCATCTCGCATAACCCCATGGTAGTGGAATTCATTAAAAAAATGGTTGCTTTTATGGCTCCTGTGGTAATTTATCCCGGGGAAGATGAAATGCACGCGCTTGCCATGAATGGTCTGATGGTGCTTAAAGGGGAAATCAAACCCCGGGAATACGATGAATCCTCAATGGTAAATGTGAAGCTTCCCTGCTGGAATTGCCACGATGATGAAAAGGACGAACTGATGAAAAGCTACGAGTAGCCGGTTGTTTAAAGAGCTAAGATCAAAATTTTGCTAACTCCTGACTCTTAAGTCTTGGTTTTTGGTTCTACCATCAAGGATTTGTCAAAGAAACCGGAATAATCTTCCCCCTCATTTGTTTGTGTGCCGTGCGTGCAAAATGGCCTATAAATTCAGCCATTTCTGAAGCTTTTAGCGGTGCTTTGTATCCCGGGAAGGCCTCTTCTAACATTTCAGTCTGAACCGCCCCCAGGGCCAGACAATTGAAAACCACCTTTGAATCTTTAAGTTCTTCGCTTAAACACTCTGTAAGGCAGGCAAGTGCTGCTTTACTGGCACTGTAATAAGCCAGGCCGGGAAACTTCATGCTGTTCTGAAATCCACCCATGCTGCTGATATTAACCACATGTGAAACAGTTTTCCCACCCAGAAAAGGCATCAAATGCCTGATCAGCAATGCCGGGGCAAAACAATTCGTATAAAATAACCTCTGAATCTCATCCAGGTCTGTTTCCAGAAATGGCTTATTGATCAATACGCCTGCGTTGTTGATCAGGATGTCAATATGACTAACCGTAACCGGTAGTCTTTTCAATAATGAATCGGGATTCTCCGCAAAAAGGTCGAGATCATATACCAGCGGATGAACCTGTGATGATTTGTTCAAACCGGCACATTCCGAGGCGAGCTGACCCAGGCCTGCCTGGTTACGTGAAAGGGCAAAGATTTCAGTATTGTCAAGCCGTGCAAAGTACAGGGCAGTTTCAAAGCCAATTCCCCTGCTGGCTCCTGTAATCATAACAACCATGTGCAAATAAAAGTTTGAATTCGTATTTTTACGCCGTTTTCAACCTAAAGATAGAAAAGAACTATGATTCAAAAGCGATTCTTATCGATTTTTGCACTGACATTCTGTTTCATAAGCCTGACAGCGCAGGTAGAAGAAAGAATACAGAAGCCTTCCGAAGAAAAGGAAAAGGGTACTTTCGGCCAGCGGATTTATGTAGGAGGAGATATCGGACTGAGTTTCGGAACGGTTACCTACATCAAGATTGCCCCCGAAGTCAATTACCGCTTTACCCAAAGATTTTCAGCCGGGTTGGGTCCCATATACATCTATGAAAAATACAAAGATTTCAATTTTGAAACATCAACCTACGGAGGCAAGGTAGTAGCTTCATTTACCGTTTTTAAAGGGCCTGAGGAAGGTGGAGCTTTCGGACTTGGGGCAGTCACCCTGCATGCCGAAAATGAAGTAGTGAATGTTGAAAGGGTTTATATTGATTACAATACATACCCCTATTACATTTACACTAAAGACCGGGTATGGATTGACAACCTGTTGCTGGGCGCAGGTCTGATACAGCCTATTGCCGGCAGGTTCAAAGCTGCCATTTACATTCTGTGGGATGTCACGCAGAATGATTTTTCACCCTATTCCAATCCCATATTTAAGTTTGGGTTTTATTACTAATTAGTGTCTGTCCATAAAGTCCCATTTGCTGCGTTACGCTTGTCCGAAAATTGCTCATTTACGACTAGTAAACTCCGCATTTTCGGAC
>JAFGOR010000014.1 GCA_016926375.1 Bacteroidales bacterium | reverse complement strand
GTGAGTGCCTTTTTCTATAGAATAATTTCTTAACTTGACAGCTACGGGCACAACCTGTCCCGCTTTCTTGCGGGAGCCTGAGCCTAACGCCCCTGTATTGTTAATTATTAATTGCTATTTGTTAATTGATTTCGTCACGGCGCCAGCCTGAACACCTCCCAAGTTCCGCCGTTACGGGTATACTCAAACCGGTCGTGCAGCCTGTTTTCTCTGCCCTGCCAGAATTCTACCAGGTTGGGGATGAGCTTGTACCCGCCCCAGTATTCCGGCCTTTCAAGGGCCTTGCTTTTAAAAAGCCGGTTGTAGTCGCGTTGCAAACTCTCAAGGTATTCCCTGTTGGGCACACGGCGGCTCTGGGGTGAGGCCCAGGCACCTATTTTGCTGCCCTCGGGGCGGCTTTTAAAATATTCATCTGATTTGTGTTGCTGTTCTTTCAATATTTTTCCTTCAATGCGCACCTGCCTTTCCAGCTCGGGCCAGTAAAACAGCAAGGCCCCGGCGGGATTGGCTTCAATCTGAAGCGCCTTATTGCTCTGGTAATTGGTGAAAAATGTAAACCCGTCTTCGTCCATATCTTTCAGCAACACCACCCGTGAAGATATGCGCTGTCCCGGCATTGATGTGGAAAGAATCATGGCCGTGGGTTCAGGTACCTCTGCCTTCATGGCTTCGTTGAGCCAGAAACGGAACTGTACCAGCGGATTGGGAGCAAGATGGTCTATGTCGAGTTGGGATTGCGTGTATTCCCTGCGGATATCCTGTAGTGCTGTCATATGTATGGCTGTTCACCATACAACAACTCAGATCACCGAAGGTTCAAGCTTTTTAAACCGGGCGTTTTTAATACTGGCATTCAGCTCGAATCCGGCCAGCAGGGCCAGTGCATTGAAGTTCATCCAAAGCATAACGGCAATCAGCGTGCCTACCGATCCGTAGAAACGGTTGAAGGGCGCAAAATGGTTCACAAAATAGGAAAATGCAAAGGAAGTGATGATTGACAACATCGTGGCAAAAATGGACCCCGGTGTGAACAGGCGCCACTTGGTTTTGCGCGCAGGGGCAAGGAAGTACAGGAATGAAATGGCCAGGTAGGTGACTGCCAGCACTACCACCCATTTCCCAAACAACAACAGGGTGAACGTGGTTTGGGCTTTGACCATGCCGGTTTCATGCAAATGTTTGACGCCCATATAATTGAAGAAAAGCAAGATCAAGGCTACGGCAACCAGAACAAAGAAGATGGCAAACAAACCCAGGGAAATCATATGCCGTTCAAACCAGGGACGCGATCCCACTGTATGATAGGTGGCATTAAAAGCTTCGATGATGCCGTTCAATCCTTTCTGAATAAAAAACAGGGTCACCAGGAAACCGAAAATCTGCAGTCCGTGATGCTTATCAAACACCTCCTGCAGAAGCGATTCGAGCATCAGGTAAGAATTTTCAGGAATCATGTCGATCAGCACATCCATCAGGCCGACCTGAACATTCCGCAAAGGCAGGTAAGGTATGAGGCCAACCGTAAATATTACCGCCGGTCCCAGGGCCAGCATGAAGTGAAAAGCAATGGAAGTTGCCCTGATGTTCAATGATCCTTTGAGAAGGCCCTGAACAAACAGACTGACCACCTCGTAAAAGGACAAGCCCTTTGAACCCGGGAAGTTGATTTTCCGGCAATGGTCGCCCAGCCTGTGTATATGAGAATCGAAGTATTTATATTTACGCCCACTGCTTTCGGAACTCATCAGGTTAGTAATTTACTGCCTTTAAACTCAGGTCGAGACTTTTGATGTGATGTGTAAGTGCACCCACAGAAATATAATCGACGCCGCATTCGGCATAATCCCTGATGTTTTCAATGGTGATTCCGCCTGATGACTCCGTTTCGTATTGATCTCCGATCAACTCAACCGCTTTTCTTGTGTCGTCAATACCGAAATTATCGAGCATGATTCGGTTAACCCCTCCTGTTTCCATTATTTTTCTGACATCCTGAAGGCTTCTGGCCTCGATTTCTATGAGAAGATGCATGCTTTTTGTTTCAAGATAATCATGCGCACGTCTGATGGCATTTTCAATGCCTCCGGCAAAATCGATGTGGTTGTCTTTGATCAGGATCATATCATAGAGGCCGATTCGGTGATTCACCCCGCCGCCTGTTTTTACCGCTTCTTTCTCAAGAAAACGCATTCCGGGCGTGGTCTTTCGCGTATCAAGTATTTTGGTTTTCAACCCTTCGAGCCGGTTAACATACTGGCGCGTGGTGGTGGCAATGCCGCTCATCCGTTGCATGATATTCAGGACCAACCGTTCGGCTTTTAGCATGGTTTGAACCTTACCTTCCACGAAAAAAGCAATATCCATGGGCCACACATGATCTCCGTCTTTTTTGAAAAGTTCAAACCGGATGTCTTCTTCAAGTTTGCGGAACACTTTTTCCGCCACCGCTAAACCCGCAAGAATGCCTTCTTCCTTAACCAGCAGCTTGGCTTTGCCTTCCGCATCAGCCGGTATACAGGCGAGTGACGTGTGATCGCCATCTCCTATATCTTCAATAAGCGCGTTTTCAATGAATTTGTCGAAATAGTTATCCGGCATTATCTTCTTCAAATCGGAGTTGGTGTATAAAAGGTTTGCTGTCTTTCATCTTGATCAGCATGGTTACCCTGTAATTACCCGTTGAGGTGGATAGGTTCCCGATGGCATATTGTGCTCCTTCTTTTCCGCCCTTATGCAGAATAACGAAATTATTCGGCACATGCTTTAAAAAGAAGTTCTTGACAATGAGTTCTGCCTGCTGGCTGCTGTAAATATCTTCCTGTCCCGGAATTGCCAGTTCAATGCTGGAGTTGAAGTATTTCGAAAGCTGGGCAACATTGCCTGATTTCAGGGCTTCAACAATGGCAGAAGGGATTTCATCATATTCCGATGCATTGATTATCACCTGCATAGGTAACATCAACAGCAATAAGGTAAGGAATATCTTAAATCTGTTGATCTTCAGCTTGGCGTTTATCATGCTTATTTTAAAATATAAAGTATTTTTGACTGACGATAAAATCATTTGCATCACAAATTTAATTATTTAATTCAATTAACATCAATTAACAAATACCGGGCCAACGATTGCGTTCCGGAACAACATTATAGCATGAAAATTAGTGTGATTAACCTTGGAGTAACGCAGGATAATTATCTGAAAGAGGGAATTACCCTGTATGAAAAAAGGCTGAAGCACTATGTGCCGTTTGAAATGACCTGCCTGAACGCACCGCGACCTTCCAGGAATCAATCATTTCAGGTTCAGAAGGAGCAGGAGGGGAAGATATTGCTGGCAGCTGTTGAAAAATCGGATTATGCAGTTTTGCTGGATGTGGAAGGAAAAAAACACAGCTCGGTAACTTTCTCCGGATACCTGCAACAAATTATGAACCGGGGAACACGTCACCTGGCATTTGTGATCGGCGGGCCTTACGGATTCTCTGATGAGGTTTATCAGGCAGTGCCCGACCGGATTTCCTTGTCGTCTATGACATTCTCGCATCAACTGGTGCGCCTGGTTTTTCTGGAACAACTCTACAGGGCTTTTACCATCATCAGAGGAGAACCCTATCATCATGCCTGAAACATCTTAATATAATGCACCAGCCCTGATTATGAAAACCGGCAGATACATTCTTACCTTTCTGATATTGTTGCTGATTGCGATATCCGGGAATCTGCTCCTGGATAACTGGCATTATAAAAAGGCTGATCACCGCCGGTTACAGAAAGAAATCAATAAAAAGTTCAGACGCACTGACCGGTTAGTTGAAAAGCTGCAGGCTGGTAACTGGCAACTCAACCCACCCCTGCCGGGCAACGAAGGAATAGTTGTGCTGGCATATCGCAACGACAGCCTGATTTATTGGTCGGATAATTCCCTGTCATTTTCCCATTTTGATAAAGGCAGCCTGGCCGGAAGTCATTTCAAATTTATCTCCAACGCATGGTATGTTATAAAACCTTATATCAATGATTCCTTAAGGGCATACGGGCTCATTTTGGTAAAAACTGAATATCCCTATGAGAACGATTTCCTGGAAAGCCGTTTTCAACCTGATTTGAAACTGCCTGCATCCACCGAATTGTATACCGAAGCAAAGCCGGGCTCATTCTCTGTGTTGGATTGGGAAGGCATCTACCTGTTTTCTATTAAGTTCAATGGAGAAGAGATCCGATATGCAGGTTTTGAGAAATACTTTATCCCGGTTATGTTTCTGCTGGGACTGATCAGTTTGCTGTTGCTCATTCATAACTTCATCATCCGGATCAGAAAGCCGGGTTTGCGCAATTTTACCCTGCTGATGCTCATTCCTTTGTTTGCGGTTATGCGTTGGTTGCAATACCGATATCATATCCCGGTTAACCTCTACGATTTGGAATTATTCGGTCCTGTTCCCTTTGCCAAATCATCATGGCTGCCATCACTGGGCGACGTATTGATCAATACCCTGCTGATCCTGTTTGTCATAATTGAATTTTTCTCGGCTTTCACATTTCCGGTACCAAAAGCAAAAGAAAAACCGGGTGGAAATCCTGCATCTGTGGTCATCATGATTACTGTGCTCACTTGTTTTTTTGTTTACACCCATTTTCTGCTGTCGACGCTGATTTTGCATTCAACCATCAACTTTGAGTTTTACAGGGTAGCTTCATTGGGCGTTTATACGGTTATCGGACTTATAATCACGACCATACATTTTATTGGATTGCTCCTGCTGACCAATAAGCTCCTCTCTATTTGTCCGTTAACCTGCAGCCTGATTAAGTTATTGCTGGTTTTTGTTCTGGTCAGTTCGGGTATTTTTATACTGCTTTATCTTTTTGACTACCGGCTCGACTATGGATCATACCTGGCTTTTATGGTGTTGTTTGCCATGCTGGCTTTTACAAAATACCGGAACATGCCGGCAGGTAATTTCACCACCATGGCATTTATGGTCATGTTTTTTTCGGTTTATTCGGTTTATTTCTTTTCGAATTATACCCGGCAAAAGTTGATGGACAACATGCGGGTATTGGCCAGCAATTTGGCCACTCAGCATGATCCGGTAGCTGAATACCTGCTTTATGATATCAGTGAAAAGCTCAGCAATGATGAAAACTTTCAGCGGTATCTTTTTTCACGGGTTCCTGACGACCAGATTTTCAATTATCTGCGGAACCGTTATTTTAATGGTTTCTGGGGGAAGTACAAGATTCGTTTTCAGGTTTGCGACCCCAACGTGAATATTCTTGTTGATGAGGATTCGGTGAGCCAATGGGTGAATTGCTATGATTATTATGCAGGTATGTTATCGGATGGCAGTATGCAGCTGCCCGGAACCAACTTCTCTTATCTGGACATCCAGAATGGCCAGATCAATTATCTCGGAAGGCTGAAGTATAATCAACCCGGCCACCGTAACGAACTCAGTTTTTACCTGGAGCTGTCATCCAGGCTGGTAGCAGAGGAACTCGGATTTCCCGATGTATTGCTCGATAAAAAATATCAAAAGAATAAATTACTGGAAGCCTATTCCTTTGCACGGTATAATAGAAATCAGCTGGTAACCCAGTCGGGGACATTCCAGTACAGTCTCGACCTGAATACCTACAAAAACCGGAGCGATAAGTTTGAAGGTTACAATCACCTGATTTATTATGTGAATAAAGACAATGCAGTGATGGTGAGCAAACCCACAGCCACATTCTTTGATAAGCTGGTTTCGTTTTCCTATATCTTTCTGTTCCTTTATTTGTTGGCAGTGATTTACGTTGCGGTTAAGAATTACTCCACTTTTGGAAAGGACTTTACATTCAATTTTAAAAACAAGATACAGCTGTCCATCATGGCCATCTTGTTTCTTTCATTGATACTGGTGGGCGGGGGAACTATTTATTTCAGCATTCAGCAATACCAACGGAAGCAGCACGACATTCTCAGTGAAAAGATACAGTCGGTTTATGTTGAACTCGATCATTTGCTGGCCTATCTTCCAAACCGGATCAATCCCGACTGGAGAAGTGAGGACTATGAGAGCCTGAACCAGTTGCTGATCAAATTCTCGGATGTATTTTATTCTGACATCAATCTTTTTGATCCGGATGGCAATTTGCTGGCTACCTCCCGGTCTGACCTTTTTGACAAGGGCATACTGGGGCGTAAGATGGATCCGAGGGCTTACAGCAAAATGGTAACCGAGAAGCAAGCCGAGTTCATTCACCCTGAAAATGTGGGTAACCTGACGTTTTTGTCTGCGTATGTTCCTTTCGTGAATGCACAGAACAAGCTGCTGGCTTACCTGAATCTGCCCTATTTTACCAAGCAGAATGTATTGCGGAATGATGTCACTACGCTCGTAGTAGCCATTATCAATGTATATGTGCTGCTGATTCTGATCACCATTGCCATGACTGCTTTTATTTCAGATCAGATAACCAGGCCGTTGCGGTTAATTCAGAAGAAGTTCAGCGAAATCAAGATAGGACGCAAGAATGAGCAGATCTATTACAAAGGTCATGATGAAATTGCCGGCCTGGTAGATGAATACAATCGCATGGTTCAGGAGCTGGTTAAGAGCCTTGAAATGTTATCGCGTTCGGAGCGCGAAAGTGCATGGCGTGAGATGGCCAAACAGATTGCCCATGAAATTAAAAACCCGCTTACGCCCATGAAGCTGAGCGTTCAACACCTGCAACGGACCTGGCAGGATAACCGCGATAATTTTGAGGAATACCTGGACAAGGTTACCCGAACCCTGATTGAGCAAATAGACAATCTTTCGTTTATTGCCTCTGAGTTCAGCAATTTCGCAAAAATGCCCAAGGCTTTTAATGAGAAAATCAATATTGTGGACAAAGTAAGATCGACACTGAACCTGTTTGCTAATACCGAGAATGTGGATTTTGTATTTGAACATGAAAGTGATCAGATTATCGTATTTGCCGATAAAGAACAGCTTTCCAGGGTATTTATCAACCTGATCAAGAATGCCATTCAATCCATCCCCGATAACCGGCAGGGAAAGGTAGGCGTAAGTGTGATATTGAGCGGCAATATGGTGCGGGTGAGCATTACCGACAACGGAAAGGGAATTCCTGAAGAATTGCAGGGCAAATTGTTTACACCCAGTTTTACCACCAAATCCAGTGGCATGGGTTTGGGTTTATCCATTGTGAAAAGCAGCATTGAATCGTTTGGCGGAACCATTACTTTTAAAACCCGGGTGAATCATGGCACGACTTTTGTTTTTGAGATTCCTGTGTATGCTCCGGCAGAGCAGGAAAGCAGCAAGTGATGAAACCTTATGCCGGTATTATCAGTATGAACAAGATGTTAATAAATTGACGCATGAGCAAGTACCTATTTTATATATATTTGAAGAACGGCTAACAACAATTTATCAAACAAACCCAATTTTGGCAATTTGAAACGCGTTTTCTCAGTCATATCTGGCCTGTTACTGATTATTATAGCGGGTACATCTCAAAATATCAGTATTTCAAGCACTCCAAATCATTACCTCAAAGTTGACGGTGTATTTTCGGACAGGGTTAGTGTTACGGAAACAATTTCAGGGCAGCTGAGTAATTTTAAACCCGGAGACAAGGTATTACTAATACAATTGACCGGAGTAACCCTGATGGATGGTTCAGGCTTCCTTGTTACTGATCAGCGCGTAAAAAAACAGAAACAAAACACAGGGAGGTATGAAGTGCTTCAGGTTGACGAAGTGGTCACCGTTGGGCCAACTACCTATGTGATTTTTACGGATAATCTTTCCAACCCGTATGATGCTGGAGAAAAGATTCAGCTGGTCAGGTTTGTTGAAGGAGAAACGGTAACGGTCAGCGGACCGGTTAGTGCCAGGGCCTGGGATGGCAATGTCGGAGGAATTGTGGCTATTTTGGGGACCGATTCGGTGAAGCTCAACAACAACATCAATGTCAGCAACCAGGGTTTCAGGGGTGGCGCCATGCCTACTCAGAATTACAACGGAATTTGCAGAAACGACTCCACCGGCGCCATAAAGGATACTTTGTATTTTCTGCCCACAGAAACAGGGCGTTCAGGATATAAGGGTGAGGGTGTTGTAACCACAGCCTGGCCTTATACCATGGGAACTGCCTTCAATTACAGCGGGGGAGGCGCGGGCAATGGAAGATATTCCGGAGGCGGCGGCGGTAGCAATTATAACGAAGGCGGCAACGGTGGCTACCAGGCGGCTTTCTGCAACGAAATTTTTTCTGTTTCAGGAGGCTGGCGTGGTGAAGGCTGTTTTGAGCTTTATCTTGACAGCGCCAAAATTGTAATGGGTGGCGGTGGCGGAAGCGGCACCCGAATGGAATCGGCAACGCCTTCCCCGGGAGGCAACGGCGGTGGTATCGTGATCGTAGTTACGGGTACATTGGTCGGCAATGGCGGTTCCATCCTGGCTAACGGGCAAAGTGCCGTGTCAACCACTGGTAGCGGCGGCGGAGGCGGAGCCGGCGGCACCGTATTGATTGATGCCGACAGTTATTCGGGCAGTTCTATTTCTGTTCAGATACGTGGTGGCAATGGCGGATCTACTTTAGAAACCGGAGAAGGCTGCACCGGATCGGGCGGCGGAGGAAGTGGTGGTATCATCTGGCATGCCGGCACCACAATGCCTGCTGTGATTGATTCGGCAGCAGGATTGCGCGGTACCGTAACCTGTTTCGAGCAAAGCGGTGAAAACGGCAACCATGGCGTTAGGTTAAAAAACCTGATGCTCCCGTTAAACGGCTTCCTGTTTAATACGCTCAGGGGAAAAGACACCATCTGTGCCGGGCAAACTCCCGGATTGATTACCGGTAGCCAACCCAAAGGGGGAGATGGGGAATACGCGTTTGTTTGGGAGCAAAGTACCGACAATTCAACCTGGGAAACTGCTACCGGTGGAGCCAACATATCGCTCCAATCTTTTCAACCGCCTGCTTTAACGCAGACAACCTGGTACAGGCGTGTGGTCACTTCAGATACCATTGTGGACATGAGTCGGGGCCTTCAAATCTATGTGTATCCGGCAATCAGCAACAACCTGATCACCGGTGAGGATACTATTTGCTACAACTCCGATGCCCAGCCGCTTCATGGCATTGTTGCCACCCCTTCAGGTGGTAACGGCAGCTACCTTTATCGTTGGGAAGAAAGCACCAACCAGGTCACCTGGAATGTTGCCGGAACCGGCGTGAATTTTGATCCCGACAGGTTGACCGATACCACCTTTTACAGACGTGTGGTGAATTCCACGGCCTGGTGTCGCGATACAAGCAATACATGGACCATCCTGGTTCTTCCGGGAATAGTAAACAACCGTTTCTCTCCCGAAAAAGATACTTCCATCTGCATGAATACCAGTCCGGGTACATTGAATGCCCTGCCACCCTCGGGCGGTAACGGATCCTATTCCTATTCCTGGCAGTTAAAAGAAGACCAGGGTTCGTGGATGAGCGTGCCTGACAGCAACGGAATGAACCTTACGGTTGGAAAGCTGGCAAATACCACTTCGTACAGGAGAATTGTGTATTCCGGACAGAATGACGCCTGTATTGATACAACCACGGTAGCAAAAACCATTGTGGTGAAACTGCCCATTGACAATAACAGCATAAACGGCGCCCCTGTTCGCTACACCTGCTTCAACACTCCCGTTACATTAAACGGATCGCAGCCCGTTCATGGGTTTGAGACCTATGCCTACCAGTGGGAGCAAAGTGCCGATAACCTCTCGTGGCTCGCGCTCACCCCGGCTGGTCAGAATCTGCAATCCGATGATCTCACCCAAAAAACCTTTTTCAGAAGGGT
>JAFGOR010000128.1 GCA_016926375.1 Bacteroidales bacterium | reverse complement strand
CCTGGAACAGGACTCGAACCTGCACGTCCTTGCGAACACTAGTCCCTGAAACTAGCGCGTCTACCAATTCCGCCATCCAGGCATATAAACCTCAAAAACAGGAGTGCAAATATATAAATTAAAACGAATAATTGACAAAAATCTGCTAAAAACAAAAAGACCGGTATGAACCGGTCTTTTGCTTTGCACATCTGATTGCTGGAACGCTCATATCTGAGCAATGTCTTTAGATTATTGTACGTATTTTTTTATTCTGGGTTCCATTTTTAACAGTTTGTATTGTGCCACTTTTTTCCCGTCCAAACGTGTAACCGATCCGATATAATCCACATAGGCAACGAATTCATTCATTTCGTTTCTGAAAAGTTGATCAGTCATTATCCAGCCAATATCTTCCTCAGCCAACAGGTAATTGTTGTGCGAAGACTGCCATACATCGAGGTAGTATATTGCCGGGTTGAGGTTCTCAAAGGTCACAATTCCGTTATTGTCGGTGAATCCTTCAATAATGGCGTTTGTCTGAAATTCCCAGTCGTCCAGCGTGGGATACAGGATAACACTGGCTCCGGCAACCCTGTAGTGATCATAATACTCTTCAACAATTACACGCAGTGAAGTGGTCAAAACCTTTATAATTACCGAAGTTCTGTCAACCACATGATTGTTTCTGAAAGCGGTTAATGTGACCTCATAGGTTCCGGCTTCCTCATAATAATGAACCGGGTTTATGGCATCGGACCAGGTGCCGTCGCCAAAATCCCATTCGAAGTAATCAACATAGTCTGAGGAAGTATTTGTGAAGTACACTCTTTCATATACCTCAACGGTGCCTGAAGATGCAATAAATTCAGCGTAGGGTTCCTGTTCACATGATGCCAGCAACAGAACCAGGGCGGGTAATAGAATGGCTATTCTTTTCATGGCGGGTGGTATTTGAAATATTCACATTGGGTAATTCAAATTGCGTGCCATATTCAGTGTTTTAATACAATGCCCGCATTTTTTTCGCTGCTTGAACTATCAGACTTTCTTCATAAATTTGAACCTTCTTTTATGAAATTCAGGTGTACCCTGTTTGATAACCTTGAACATGAATTTACTATATGAATTGATAAAAAAACTGGCAGTGGCATTAATTTGCTTGTTGCCAACGCCAGCCACTCCACAGAATCAGTTGGCTTTCAGTAATTATTTCAGAGACAGCACGCTGCGTATCGACTATTTTCACTCCGGAGATGCTGAAAGTGAACGTATCATGCCTGATCAGATTTATCTTCAGGTGCCCTGGGCCGGAAATCCGCGAAAATGCATACAACCTTTTGAATTGGGTATGTATAAGGCATGCTTATACGACAGCGCATCAAACCACCTCATTTTCTCAAAAGAATACAACAGCATATTTGCAGAATACAAGACCACCGGACCTGCCCTAAAGGGAATTCAGCAAACCTATCATGAAACGGTGCTGATTCCTTATCCGAAGCGGACTGCTATGCTGGTAATTGAAAAACGAGACCGGTATTACAAACTTTCAGAAGTCTATAGCACTTATATAAATCCTGAGAAGAAGCATTTATTTAGGGAAAATCTCACGACAAATGACTGCACAGTTATTCCTGTTGTGAACAAGGGTAATCCACATACCTGTGTCGACCTTGTAATTCTTGCCGAAGGTTACCGGGCATCAGAACTCGACAGTTTTAAAAAGGATCTCAGCTATTTTTCCAACCTGTTGTTTTCAGTTGAGCCATATAAGAGTAATATGTTGAAATTCAATGTGAACGGTGTGTTTTGCCCATCTGCCGAGAGTGGGGCAGATGAGCCGCAACAGGGTATTAACCGCGATACCAGGATGAATACATCTTTCGGTATTTTTGGTACCGACAGGTATTGTTTGGCTACAGACAACAAAAGTGTCAGGGATGTGGCTGCAGCCGTACCCTATGATGCGCTGCTCATCATGATCAACCACAACAGGTATGGGGGCGGGGGAATTTATAACTTTCAGACGGTTTTCACCTCAGCAAGTGATTGGCGCGACTATGTATTTCTTCACGAATTCGGACACGGCTTTGCCGGACTGGCTGATGAGTATTTTTCTTCATCTGTGGCTTATCAGGATATCTATACCCCGGGCGTTGAACCTCTTGAGCCCAACATTACTGCGCTTCCGGATCCGCTCAATGTAAAATGGAAACAGTTTCTGGATCCGGAACTCACCGTTCCCACTGATTGGAATAAGACGAGGTATGACAGCCTGCAGCTTCAATTCAGCAGTCTCGAAAAAGAACGCATTATGGTCATTGACAGCCTTCGTATGGCTGGCACAGCTGATAGTGAATTGGAGAAAGTGGCCAACGCCTTTACAAAAAAGTTGTATGATCTTTACCGGGAGCGGTATGACTTTTTTAAAAACCATCCACTGAAAGACAAAGTAGGGGTGTATGAAGGAGCAAATTATTTGTCGAAAGGGATGTACCGGCCAACCCTGAATTCACTGATGCACCGGTTTGATGCCGACAGTTTAAAATACGGACCGGTTAATGAGCATGCCATACTGAATACAATCAGGTATTACACCGAAGAATGATTTCTGACTTTTGATTTTTCAGCCCATTATCCATTTATATAACGGATAAATAAAAGATAAGACAGGTATATCGTTATAAGCAGAATACCCCTCCCCGAACCTGGAAGCCGATTCGGAATATTGAGCTGTGATCGGTTTTGTTGCATATTTGCCCAATATCAGGCTTGCCAGCTGCATTAAGAATGAATCGAATATAACTATTGCAGTAATTACAAAATGTATACTATCGGTAGTTTGTATGTCAAAAGGACTGACATAAAATCTGGTTGCCAGCGCAATACAAATCAGCCACAGGAATACCCGGAATAATAAGCCATAACTCACCAGGTAAGAAACATTGGATTTGGTGCGTGATATAACAAGAATCAGATATCCTGCTGTTGCCCCGGCAATTATTCCGGCTATCATCCTCCAGGTAAAGCTTGATATGTTCAGAAAAATCATGAAACCTATTACTGAAAGCACCTTGATAAGCGCAATTACCGAATGGATTATGAATGCCTTTTGTGATCTGGGTATTATAACCGCAATGTCTTGATTGATGTAATTCACGTTGTGTTGCCTGAAACCACCGGTTTTAAGCTTAATGTCCTTAAGCTTGAGCAGCTCCATTTTATAGGGAACGGAATCTGCAGGATGGCCCGGACAATAGTAGCAGTTTTGGGAGGCAGGATGCCTGTCAGTGAACATATGCCTGATGCGATCCGGGGAATAGTATAATTTGCCAGGAAAGAAGTAATTTTCGCGGTTGTCACGATAATACCAGGCAATTCCTATTGCAAACGGCCACATCAACAAAATCAGGAATATTGAAGCCCAGTTTTCCTGAATAGCAAGTATTACAGGTGCTGTGAAAAGAAACAAAAAGACGGGCAAACTCAGGAATCTTATAAATGAGGTGAAAATTAAGCCCAAATCGTTGATTCCGCTTTGCTGAAACGCTTCATGCTGTTTCCGGAATTTTTCATATCGCATCCTTGCCTGATGCTGTGCGCGCTCTTTCGCTTCGCGTCTGAAGCGTTCATAATCATCAGACTTGCTGTAATCGTCGTATTTTTGTTCATAATTATAACTGCCGGGGTAATTGGCAGCATGCTGCGGCCAATGATTCAGAAGAAAGTCATACGCTTCGGTAATTTCGCAAAATTTCTCATGGGCATCCGGTGCTTTGTTAACATCCGGATGGTATTTTTTGGCCAGTTGCCTGTATGCGCGGATTATTTCTTCTCTGCCTGAATTTTCCGGTATTTGTAATATGGTATAGTAATTCTTCACAGTGGAGTTCAGCACAATCAGGCAATGGATCTCTTGTTAATTGTCTTTATATTTTTCAATTATTTTAAGCAGTTCTTCTTTAATTATCGGCTTGGAAATGTATCCGTCGCAGCCTGCAGTCAGGGCTTTCTCCCTGTCTTCAAGCATGGCATATGCAGTTTGGGCAATAACCGGCAGTCCGGGGTTATGTTGTTTAATCTGCCGGGTTGCATCATAGCCATTCATTTTGGGAAGCTTGATATCCATGAGAACCAATTTGATTTCAGGATGTTTTTTGCACATTTCAACAGCTTCAGTTCCATTTGATGCTCTGATGATGTGGATCTTGCTTTTTGAAAGAATGGCTTCAAGAAACAAATAATTGATCTCGTCATCTTCAACTATAAGGACAACCATATGATGGAAATTATTAATTACGTTAATTTCTTGTTCTTTTTTTGCCTTTTTTGCTGTGGCGTCAGTTGAAAGGGGTATGGTAAAATAAAAAACCGAACCTTTGTCCGGAGTTGATTCCAACCAGATCTTGCCCCCCATCAGGTTCACCAGTTTTTGTGAAATGGTCAGACCCAATCCTGTTCCACCATACTGATTGCTGATTTCCAGGTCGGCCTGCCTGAACGGCTCAAAAACCTTTTCATGCAACGCAGCAGGGATTCCGATTCCGCTGTCCTCTACAAAAAACTCCATAAAGTCTTCAATTATCCGGTAACCGAATCTGATTTGGCCTTCATGGGTAAACTTGATGGCATTATTGAGGAGATTGGTCAGTACCTGTCTTAACCTGGTTTTGTCGGTTCTGATTATACATTGGCTGTTTCCCAATGCTTTGACAGCCTCCATTCTAATTTTTTTGGCTGAAGCCTGAGGTTCAAAGAATGCATGGAGGATACTGATCAGTTCGTTAACCATCACATCTTCATGCACCAGTGTAACTTTCCCGGTTTCAATCTGTGAAACATCAAGAATGTCGTTTACGATAGTCAACAATTGCTTGCTGCTGTCAATTACAATGCCTGCGTAAAATTCCCTCTTTTCTTCAGACAGTTTTGCGTTTCTCAGCAACTCCGAAAACCCAATGATGCCGTTCATCGGAGTTCTGATTTCATGGCTCATATTGGCCAGGAATGCCGATTTCAGACGGTAGCTTTCTTCGGCATTTTGTTTGGCTTCCTGCAGTTCATCATTGATTTTGCGGATATGTTCAATATTCCTGATCAATTCCTCATTCTGGGATATGTATTCCTCGTTAAGCGCGAGATTATCCTCCATTTGCGTTTTCAGGGCAAGCTCAGTCCTTTTCTGATTGCTTATGTCAATCTGTGTGCCAGTCATTCTTAAAGGGTTTCCCCGGATGTCCCGGGATACTACCATACCCCTGATTATCACCCATACCCATTCACCTGCACCATGTTGGAGGCGTGTTTCGTATTCATAGAAATCAGTTTTTCCGTCAAGATGTTTTTCCAGCAATTCTTCGAGCCGGATCAGGTCTTCCGGGTGAACCAGTTTCTTCCAGGCTTCAAAGCCAAATGATTCACGTTGGGAATTTTCAAGACCGATCATTTCGGCCAGCCTTTCATTGATCACCATCTTGCCCGCAGGAATGAACCAGTCCCACAAGCCAGCCTTTGTGCCGTTGATGGCAAGTTTTAACCTTTCCTCACTTTCGCGGAGCCTTTGAGCCTGTTTGTGTGACTCCGTCATATCGCTGAAAACAAGGACAACCCCGATTATTTCCTGCTCATTGTTGAAAATGGGAGCAGCACTGTCGCTGACAACATATTCAAATTTATCTTTTGCTATGAGAATCGTTTGGTTGCTCATCTTTGCCGCTCTGCCTGTTCTCAGTACACTTTCAACCGGATTTTCCGCCATTTTTCGGGTAATGGCATTAACCAGGTTAAAAACCTCATCAATTCCCTTTCCCTTTGCTTCCGGGAATTTCATCCCTGTAAGCGTTTCCGCTACCGGGTTCATACTGGTTATTTTGCCTTTGGTGTCTGTTACAATAACCGCGTCGCCTATTGATTTTAGCGTAATGCGCAGATTCTCCCTGCTTATGGTCAGTTCCCTCTTGATGCTGTGCTGAATGAATGAGTAGACAACAAAAGCCCACAGCAGCGGAATGGAAGCACCAATGATGTTTTCAATCTGTTCGTGGGGATTCGATATGCCCAGCCATTCAATAAGCATGAAAACCAGGTATCCCAGGGTAACAATCAACAGCCCTGTGATGATGTGCCTTAAATCGCGGTTAGCGGATGACTTACGGATAAAGATGATAAAAACAAGTGCAGCAAGAGAAGCAAGAAATGCAATAATATCAAGACTGGCAATTATTTTCATCACAATTCCTCCCCGTGGATCCTGTTCGCAAAAATCCAGCACCATACCGCAAACATACAAGCACTTACCGCATAGGCCAAATGCTCCATCACGTTCAGGTATTTTTCCAGGAAAAAGCTTTCAAATACGGTGAAAACCCAACCCGTGAGCAGCACCAGGTAACTTATGAAAAGAATGTTCCAGGATTGGATCCTTTTCAGGTAATTCCTGTTCAACAAAATAAATAACAAAACAATAATGCCCATGATGAGCATAACCACTTCGTCTTCCCTAAACATACTAACTTACGCTGATAATGGTTAAAATCTGATTAAAGATATAAATCTTTTTTTACAACATCGTTAAACCTGTGGAATATTAAGATAGCCTGTCAAGCTAAAAATCAACCGGGTAAAATGCGTTTTGCTGACTATATTTACGAAATATCTGCTCATTAGGTAACTGAATAATCTAAATTTGCAGTTCAACAAGGGTAAACTTTTCAATTCATGTCAGCAAATCCGTTTCTCAAAGAAATTGCCCGGATACTCATTGATCCTCTTTCATATGATCTTGCCGCTACAACGGTTGTTTTCCCCAATAAGCGGGCCCGGCTTTATCTGAGTAAATACCTTGGCGAACTGACGGATAAGCCGCTGTGGGCACCACAATACCTTACGATTACGGAATTGATGGAAGAAATATCCGGTTATCTTTTCGTTGACCGCCTTTACCTGTTATTTGAAACCTACAGGATATATTCAGAAATAAGCAGAACATCAGAAAGTTTTGATTCCTTTTACCCTTATATCGACACCTTACTTGCTGACTTTGATGAAATCGACAAATACCTGGTAAATGCTGACGATTTGTTTCAGAACCTGGCTGACCTGAAATCACTTGACGGAAAATTCAGCTACCTTACTGATGAGCAGATCGCAGTGATCCGAAAATTCTGGGACACTTTTAATCCCGATGGCAAAACCAAAGGCCAGGAGACATTTATTGCGCTTTGGGAAGCAATCCCCAAAGTATACCACCAGCTCAAAAACACACTGCATCAGAAGCAAATGGCCTATGAAGGCATGGCATACAGAAGAGCCGTTGAAGTGCTTGAGGAAAAGGATATTCCGCAGATAATCAGCGGAAAAAAGTTTGTGTTCATAGGTTTCAATGCACTGAATGTATGCGAGGAGCGACTTTTCAGGTATCTTAAAAACCTGGGTTGCGCTGAGTTTTTCTGGGATTATGATACCTGGTATACCAACAGCGATATTCACGAAGCCGGGTACTTCATGAGGCGCAATATCCGGAATTTCCCCCAGGTAAAACAAACGGGCAACGAGAACATCATTAACAATGACTATTCCCATGTGTTGATTGTGCCTGTAGCCTCCAACAGCGGACAAACGGGCATTCTTCCTGAGATATTCGACCGCTTCGGGATTAAGGACCAGCGCGATGTTGAAAACACGGCTGTTGTGCTGGCTGATGAAAATCTGCTGCTTTCAACTCTTTATGCCATACCTGATTATGTTCGGGACATCAATGTTACCATGGGTTATCCTCTTGCCGGATCTGCCGTTGTCAACCTGATTGATCTGATTTATGAACTGAACCGGAATTCGAGAAGAAATAAGGAAGGAAAGGTCAGCTGGTATTTCAGGGATGTTCTTGCTGTTATGGAAAATTCCCTGATGAGAAAACACTACGCTGAAACAGCTGAGGCGGTCAGGCAGCATGTTCTTAAAAAAAAGGTATTCTTCAGCTCTGAAGAGATTGTGGTAAACAGAGAGCAGGATACCCTGATCTTTGCCGATTACTTTCAGGATGAGCCCTGCAAACTGCTGATGGAAGTTATTACGGGAATCATACGGCAGATGCCCCTAAGCAGTGAAGAAAAAAACACAAATGATCCTGTTCAGACGGAGGTCTTGTTTCAGGTTTATACCTTTCTTACCCGTCTTGATGAAATTCTTTCAACGAAGGATTTCAAACCCGGAAATGAAGTGCTTTTCAGGTTGATCAGAAAAATGCTGCGGACGATGCACATTCCATTCACCGGTGAACCTTTGGCAGGTTTGCAGGTTTTGGGAATTTTGGAAACAAGAACAATCGACTTCAGCAATATCATCCTCCTTTCGGCAAATGAAAAAATACTTCCCCGTCCGGCTGATATACCTTCATTTATTCCCTACAACCTCCGGAAGGGATTTGGAATGCCAACGCCTGAGCTTCAGGATGCCATTTATGCCTATTACTTTTACAGAATGATCCAGCGGGCAAAAAATATCGCCCTTATATATGACAGCAGTGCCGGAGACATGCGTACCGGTGAGCGAAGCAGGTTTCTCCATCAGCTTGTTTATGAATCACGGCTTCCTGTAAAGGAGATGAACGTAGCATCATTTGTCGACCGGATACCTGTTAAACCCATTCTGATCGAAAAAGACAATGATATCCGGCAGGCTTTGGAGGTATATCTTCGTGCAGATGGCAAATCGTTGTCGCCCAGTAGTATTAATGAGTTTTTAAACTGTCCGCTTCGATTCTGCTTTCACCATATCATGGGCCTGCCGGAACCGGAAGAGATTGCTGAAGATATTGATGCCCGGGATTTTGGCAGCATCCTGCACGCCTGCCTGGAACACATTTATTCGGGATTTCCCCAAAAGGTCATCACCAAAGATATGCTGGAAGGTGTGCTTAAGCATGAGGAAATTCTTTTTTCAGCCCTGGATAAGGCCTTTGACAAGGTGGTTTTTGGAGTTGAATCAGGTGAAAGCGGCAGGAAACCTGAGGGCTTCAATTTCATTGTGAAACAGGTTATTTATTCCTACGTAAAGCAGTTTCTGGCAGCCGAGTCCAGGACCTGTCCGTTCACCCTGATCAGCCTGGAACAGAAATACTATGCGGAAATACCGGTTACGATAAATGGTACCAGCCATTCTCTGAGGGTTGGAGGAATTATCGACAGGATTGATCAATGCATGGGTAAAATCAGAATTCTTGATTATAAAACCGGAAAAGTGATGAATTCTTTCAAATCTGTGGAATCGTTGTTTGATTCAGGTGAAAAGATCAGAAACGATGCTGCTTTTCAGGTTCTCTTATATGCATGTGTTTACGGAAAGTTGAATCCGGGAGCCGACATGGAGCCGGGCCTTTTCTTCATCCGTCAGGCACATGCACCTGACTTCTCGCATGCCATTTCGTTGGGCAGTAAAAAGGAAAAGCTGACAAGTTATTCCATGGTAGGCCCTGAGTTCGAAAACTTATTACAAATGAGCCTTTCCGGATTGTTTGATTTCTCTGAACCATTTAAACAGACTGAAAACCTGAGGAACTGCATGTATTGCCCTTATGCACCTGTCTGCAGAAGGGAGTCCGGAAACAGCTGAAAATAAATAAATTGCTCCAATATACATAGTCTTCATAAGCCAATTCACATAACCATGCGCATAGATATTTTGACCCTGTTACCCGAACTGATTGAAAGCCCGCTGAATCATTCCATCATCAAACGTGCAAAGGAAAAGGGAATTGTTGAGATTCACCTGCACAACATCCGTGATTATTCCACAAACAAACAGAAGCAGGTAGATGATTATGCCTTTGGAGGCGGAGCCGGAATGGTCATGTGCATTGAGCCCATAGATCTGCTGATTGCCAAACTGAAAAGTGAGCGTCATTACGACGAAATCATCTATACGTCTCCCGATGGTGAAATATTTAACCAGCATAAAGCCAATTTTCTGGCTACCAAAGAGAACCTTATTTTGCTCTGTGGCCATTATAAAGGCGTTGATCAGCGGGTTCGCGATCATTTAATTACGCGCGAAATATCGATAGGTGATTATGTGCTCTCGGGCGGTGAACTGGCTGCAGCTGTTATCACCGATTGCCTGGTCAGGCTGCTTCCGGGAAGCATATCGGATGAAACATCAGCGCTTACCGATTCATTTCAGGACAACCTGCTGGCCCCGCCTGTTTATACCAGGCCTGCTGACTACAAGGGTTGGAAAGTGCCGGATATCCTGCTGTCAGGGCATCAACAACAAATCGATGACTGGCGACACCAGCAATCCGAGGAAAGAACCATGAGGCTCAGGCCCGATCTGCTGGAAGGAGACGAATAGAACTATTTATTCTTATATACCGGGATTTTGTAATAAACTGAAAAGCTGACTCCCAATATCGACTTCTTGTTGCCCTTGCCATATCCGGCAATTTCATACGGGTACAAAAGCGCCGGTTCGGTTTTGTTCAGCATGAATTTTCCTCTCACCGTCCATCCCATGAAAAAGTTGGAAAAGATTTCTGTTCGCAGGCCACCGGTTATTTCCAGCCAGTGCGCATCCATTTCAGCCTCGGGAATTGAGCTGGTGAAATTTCCCCAATACTTATCCTGTATGGTTATGTTGTCGGTGCGGTAAGTCAACCCTGAATACCCGTAACGCAGTCCGATGAATCCCATATCATAAGGAATTTCGCTGTAGTAGGCCAGGATGTTGTAATCAAAACCAACTCTGAAATAGGATCCGTTGCAGTAGTGCTCATAGTTTTCGCTTTCAAATGTGAGCCTGCTTTTACCGATTTCAAAAACCGGGTAAAAATTGGTCAGCAGTTCAGCATCAACAGAAAGTTCAAATCCCTGTTTTTCCGGATTCATAAAGTAAGGCGGGATTCTGGCCAGGTCAATGCCGATCCGGGGCCCAAAGGTTCTTCCTTCCTGGCTGTATCCTGAAAGCATGACGAACAGCAAAAGAACTGAGCTAAAAAAACAGCCGGATATTTTCGGTTTCGGTTGTATGAACATAGGGGTAAATGATTTGTGCAGAATCAATCAGGTGCGTGGTGAATTCAAATTTGTAAATGGTGCAACGCATGGTAAAGCCACATTCTTTTGAAACAAAGTCAAGATCCCGGGTATAGTTAAACCGCAGGGTGTCGTATTCGGTACCAATTTTCATAACAAACAGGCAATTATCCTGGGTTTGCGATAATGGAAGAGTTATTGCACTTTTGTCAACGGTATCATACAGCATGCTGTCGCGTGCCAAACCATATACCGATAAATCCTTAATAACCGCACTGGTTATCTTATTTTCAGACAGAGTATAAAAGCCGATTGTACTCTTGGGGACAATAGATTCTGTGCATTCCTGCTCCTCACCACAAGCAAAAAAAACAAGTCCTGTTGCGAGCAACAGGACCTGGCTTAAATATGGTATCAACTGATTTTTCATCGGGTAAGTGCCTGGTATTTAGAACCTGAAGCCTACGGTTGCAAGAAAACGGTATGCAGGTTGATTCAATGAGGCTATATTGTTGAAATTGTTTGATGTATACAGGTTGTACTTTTCTTTATGGAAGATGCCTGAAAAGCCCATATCGAAAAAGAAATTGTTAGTGCGGTATCCCACTCCCGAGGAAATCAGGGTATAGCTTGCGTCTTCATTCATTTCACCGGTGACATAGGGACTGGGGTAATATCCACCTCCGGCGCGTACTGCAAAATTACCTAACCTGATTTCACCTCCCAGTTTCAGATTCAATACAGCACAATATATGTCCTCAATATCCGAATTTGTCCGGTCAACTGTTTGTCTGTCAAATGATCCGTTAAAATCATCATCATTGCGCATTTTGATGGAGGCGTAATTAATATATTCAACGTCTCCCGTTATAATGCCAACTTTTCCTATCTGGTAGCTCAAACCGGCCGCAAGTTTTAACGGAGTGTTCAATTTGTATTCAAAAACGCCGGCGCCAAGTTCCTGACCGTCATTGTCGGTTGGCACCTTGTAATAGGTTGCATCATCATAAACCGAATAAACTGTGCTGTAGTATTCTTCACTGATGTTGTAGAAAGTGGGCAGGTTCAGTGTGGTTCCGATTCTTAAACCTTCTGTGATTCTTGCTGTTAATCCCAGTTTCAGACTGATGCCGGTACCTTCCACGTCAAGGTCTTCATTCATGTCGAAACTTCTGAAGGAGTAATAGGTATCATAGTTTGTTTCACTATGAAGCACACGCTGCTCATATTTAAGCTGGGTGATTCCCAGGCCCATTCCAAAATACAAACGGTCGCTGAAATTCAGTCCAAATGCAAAGGTCCATTCCCCAATTCCGCCTTTTGAGCTTATTTTTCTGTACTGGTCAATGGGAACCGGCACCAGGCTCTCGTAAAGGTCTAAATAATCCACAGTGTCAATAACCCAGGCGTCATACAGGAGGCGGGCACCGAAGAAGTTCAGTTCATCGGGGATTAGATAGTTATTATTTGCATCCTCTACAAAATAGTCGGAATAGGAACTGTTTTCGTTTGTGCCCCTGATGATGGTGTTGTTGTCGAAATTATGGAGTCTGTTATAGCCAATTGCATAGGAGGCGCTGACAAGGCCTTTGTCGCGGTTCGACCGGTATGTGCCTACGTAACCGAAATTGCTGATGGCAAACTTGTATTTGTAGTCTGAATTGTCCTGGCCTATGTAATCTGCTGTTGTTTTAGCAAGGGAAAGGCTGGGCGTAAATGAGAATTCTGACTTTCTGTAGAGTCCAAGCCCTGCAGGATTCACATAGGTTGATGCAAAATCTCCGCCGAGCGAAGTAAATGCTCCGCCCATGGATATACTTCGGGCTGTGAGGGTAGGAAAATTCTGCGAATATCTGAGAGCTTCAGTAACGTACTGTGCCTGGGCTGTGGTTAAGCCCACAAGGATTCCAATCAATGAAATTATCTTTTTCATAGTTCTTGACAATTAAGGGAGTAACAATAGGTATCTGTGTTGACAATTCAACTTATCTTCTGCCTCCGGAGCTGCGTGATGAGGAACCGGAGCTGCTTGATGATGAACTTCCTGATGAACCGGAACTGCGCGATGAGGAACCTGAACTACCGGATGAACCACTGGAATAGGAACTCGATCTGCTGCTTGATCCTGAAGAGTAGGAGCTGGAAGGCCGGCTATAGGAAGAAGACGAGTTACTTGGTCTGCTGTAACTTGAAGACGAGTTACTTGGTCTGCTGTAACCTGACGATGAGCTGTTGCTTGGTCTGGTGTAGCCTGAAGAAGAGCTGCCGCTCGGTCTGCTGCTGCCTGAAGAAGAGCTGCTGCTGGGCCGGGTATAGGTGGTCGACCGGCTTCCTGAACCTGAGCTGTTGTATGTGTTGCGGCTTTGTGTTGCCGGAGTACTTTGTGTAGCTGCTGAGCTCGGCCTGGTATATACCGGACGGTCCTGGGGTGACACGTTATTCACCCTTACTCTCGATGCAGGATTGTTGGTCACATTTTCGGAGCTTTGAGTGCGTGAACCGGTT
>JAFGOR010000127.1 GCA_016926375.1 Bacteroidales bacterium | reverse complement strand
GCATGCAGCGGAATAATATAGTGGGTTATGTTTTCCCTGATCCCCGGGCTGAAGCCCGGGGCTATTGATGTTTGTGGCAATGGAAGCCTGTCTGCCGCAAGCACTCCGTGCTTGGGAAAAACTCTTAAGTTGACGCGTATGCCTGTAGGGGCGTAAGCATTTTTAAATTGACAGCTATGGAATCAAGACTATGCTCATTTTTTGCCTTTTTACACAGCCTATAAACTAGTTTTGAAGCGGTATTCTTAGTAAATTAGCCATAAGATAAAAAGAGAACCCATGGAAATACTTAATACACCTGTTTTCGATTTTCTCCTTTTACCCTTGTTGATCTTTATCATGAGAATCTGTGATGTGACGCTGGATACCATGAGGATCATATTCATGACAAAAGGATTCCGGAATGTTGCCCCCATTATCGGTTTTTTTGAGGTGCTGATATGGATTGTGGCCATAACCAGGATCATGGAAAACATAAACAACTGGGTAACCTATATTGCTTATGCAGCAGGATTTGCAACGGGCAATTACATAGGCATGCTGCTCGATGAAAAGCTGGCTATTGGTCACGAACTAATCCGGGTAATTACAAAAGTTGATTCAACTGATCTTGCAAAGTCTTTACGCGACGCAGGTTTTGGAGTAACAACTGTTAAAGCATCGGGAATGCAGGGAGATGTAGGCGTGTTATTTATTATTGTCAATAGGAGAAATCAGAAAAAGGCCATTGGCTTAATTGACAAACATGCACCCAATGCATTTTTTACCATTGAAAACATTCATTATGTTAACAGGGAACTCGACAAACATATGATATCGCAATCCATAGGTCCCAGGTTTTTTCCGTTTGTAAGGAAGTAACCGGAGAGTTTTTATTACCAAACAAGGCAAACGCTTCAACTTAAAGAAATCTGCTAAGCACGTAGTGCTTGAATTTGAATAGCGCCGGGTGAAACCCGGTGTTATCGATAACTGGGTTTTCGGGCAACCACGTAGTGGTTGAATTTCTTGTAGCAAAAAACTATCATAATATTCAACCACTCCGTGGTTGGAAAACCCCAATGGTTTAATTACACCGGGTTTCACCCGGCGCTATTAACATTAAATCGCTCCGCGATTTGAGATTAATTCGTATAGGGTAGTTATATAGAATGTTAAAGCAAGAAATTAGTGCGTGTACCGGACTGGGTTGCGCCTGTTGATTACAGGAAGAAAAAGTATACGCCAAGACCGATCATCACCAAGCCGGAAAAAATGTAAATGATCCTCAGCACCTTTTTGTTGATGAAACTGCTTATGCGATAGGCAAAATAGGCTTTGATTACATCAAACAAAGCCATCACCAGCAGGGTGGTGCCGTAATACAGGATGGCCTGTTGTCCGTTCAATTTCAGTTTAGACAGCGAGAAGGCCATTGTGCCCAACCAGAAAAGAATGACCGATGGGTTCATCAGGTTGATGAAAAAACCGTTCATAAAAAGTTTGAGGTTCCGGTTTTTGAGTTGCGGCAGGGTATCACTCCGGTGGCGCAGCAAGATATAGTTCAGTCCGAATCCTACAAAGACCAGGCCTCCGGCCAAGTTAAAATAGGCGTTTTGAATGATGGTATGGGTGATCCAGGTGGCAAAAAAATATACGGCAATGATTATGACTGTGTCACACAGCACCACGCCCAGATCAAACCACAGGGCGGTTTTAAAACCCCGCGACATACTTGTCTCCATCAGCATGAAAAAAGTTGCTCCCACGCAGATGCTCAACAAAAGACCGGTAATAAAGCCTTTGATGATGATGTCCATTTAGTTCAGGAATTGCCTGGTAAATTCATCCCATTCAGTATACTGGTTTCCGATTACACGTGGGAATTTATGTTGTCCGCCTTCTTTTCCCTTCATTTTCAGCCAATTGTAAAAGGCTTTCACGGGAACAATTTCAACAATAACGTTTTTCAGTGCTGCCTTTCTTTCCACGGCATAATCATCGTTCAGTTCTGAAAGTGTTTTATCCAGTAAGTTTTTGAAATCAATGGTGCTGTCTATCTTGTCATCGGTTCCGATATACCACTTATGGGCGAAAAGCCTTTCATAGGGTATGCCTGCAACAGTAAATTCTTTGATGTTGATATTCAGTAGTTCAGACAGCTTGCTGATGGCCTGGGTCATGTTGTCTACACTCAGGTGTTCTCCGCAAAGACTTAAGAAATGCTTGGTACGGCCGGTGATGATCAGCTCAAAATCTTTCACAGATGTAAAGCGCACCGTATCGCCTATCAGGTAACGCCAGGTGCCCGCATTGGTGGTGATCAGCAGGGCGTAGTCTTCACCCTCCCGCACCTGGTTAATCAGCAATACTTCAGGATTTTCAACCAGCTTGCCGTCGGGTTGGAAATTTCTTTGGTTGAAAGGTATGAATTCAAAGAAAATGCCATTGTCGATTACGAGCTGCATGTTACCATCTTTACGGCGCTGATAGGCCAGGAAGCCCTCTGATGCGAGATAGGTTTCAAGGTAGTAGATTTCTTTTCCCAATAACTTTTCAAAGCTTTTCCGGTAGGGCGCCAGGTTTACTCCGCCATGTGCATATACCCTGAAATTTGGCCAGATGTCATGAATGGTTTTCAGGTTGTAATGTTCAATAATTCTTTCCATCAGTATCTGCACCCAGGCAGGCACCCCGGAAATTCCTCCGATATCCCAGTCTTTGGCTTTTTTAACGATCTTCTCAATTTTGGTATTCCAATCTCTTTCCCTGGCAATTATTCCGGGTTTATAAAAGCTGTTAAACCAGAAAGGAAGCCTGCTGGCAATGATTCCGCTCAGATCACCCTCGAAGTACTTTTCCATTTTTACCAGCGTGGTGCTGCCACCCAGCATGAGTACACTTTTTTCAAAGAAATAGGGGGGCAGGTCGAGTTCGGCAAGTGACAACAACTGTCTGATTCCGGTACGCCGGATTGACTTGATCATATCACGCGACAGCGGCACACGCTTGCTGGAATCATTTGACGTGCCGGAAGTGAGCCCGAAATACCTGATTTTACCCGGCCAGGTTATGTTTGATTTTCCTTCAAGGAGTTTATGCCAGTAAGCAGTGTAAAGCTTTTCGTAATCAAAAACCGGCACGTTTTTCTGGAATTCAGATACAAAACCGGCCGACTTCAGCATTTCAGAAAACCTGTAGTCTTGTCCGAATTCAGTATTTTTTGATTTGGATAAAAGATTATATAAGGTTTCTTGTTGGAGAGCGTAATTCAGATGTTTCTTTTCGAGGCTGTTTTTCTTCTTTTTGATTACCTCTTGCAGGATTGTTCCTACAATTGCCATATGCCGGGAGTTTTGAAAATTTGTGGAACAAATGTAGAAAAAAAGAGCATCTGTAAATCAACACCTCTTATTAATTATCCTCAAATAACTCAGAACTATACTAAATTTTGTTAAAAAGCAAGTTGATACGCAATCCTCAATCAATCATTTCTGTGAGGCTGTTTTCCACTTTCTCCTTTGCGTTTCTGAGTATACCAATCGCTTTTTCAATATCTGCTTTTTTGTGAGTAGCCATCAGCTGGAATCTGAAAATAGCCCTTCCCTTGGGAACAGCAGGAAATTCAACAAGATTAACCATCAATCCCTGTGAAAATGCTTCTCTGAACATCATTCGGGCAATTCTTTCATTCCCGATCAGAACCGGGATAATTTGCGTGGGCTTTCCAATGAGGGTGAATCCGTTTTTTTTGAATTTTTTTACGGTAAAATCAACGAGTTCCTTCAGCTTTGACCTGAGTTGATCACCTTGCTCTGAAAAAATCAGATCCAGGCTTTTTCCGGCAACATGGCATTGCAAAGGAGAGGCTCCTGTTGAAAAAATATAGGTAGGAGTCATAATTACCAGGTGCTTTCTTATTTCAGCAGGTCCTGCCACGAAGCCGCCATTGGTTCCGAATGCCTTGCTGAATGCGCCACATATAACCAGATTCTTAGCGTACTGAATGTCGATTGTTTCGAGTGCACCAAGTCCTGTTTTGCCAATCACCCCAAGATCATGTGCAGTGTCAATAATAACTATGGCTTCATACTTGTGTGCCAATTCCATAATGCGTCTCAGATCAGGGGAGTCGGAGTTCATTGAAAACAAGCTTTCTGTAACAATAAACAACCCGTTGTTATCGTCAGCTTTTCTGCATTTCTCCAAAATTTCATCCAGATGAACCATATCGTTATGGCGGAACTTGAACAGATTTTTAGTGGAGTACTTAGCTGCTACCTGCATGCAGTTGTGTGCAAGAGAGTCAATAACGATAGTGTCTTTACCATTGGTCAATCCGGCAACTGCACCAAAACAGGCCATCCAGCCTGAAGGGAATATGAGCGCTGTTTTTTGCTTCAGCAAGAATGCTATTTTTTCTTCAAGCCCGGCTGTCCATATGGTTCTGCCTGTAAGTGTAGGTGAGCCTGCACTGTGAATAATCTGATTTGAATTGATAAATTCCTTCAGGGAATTAATAACTTCTTCATTGACCGAAAAACCCAGATAATCCTGGGTCCCGAAATTGAGCGGCCTCCGGTTGTCGTTAATCATTCCGAAGGGCCAAACATTCTGTTCTTCGCGGAGTGTGCCCCAGTGATTGAAATCTTCATATCGTTCCGCAAGAGTCTTACCTGAAAAATTTAAAAAATTCAGTCCACTGCCCTCAAAGGGCCCAAGTATTTGAGAAGCCATTTTGTTTGAATTTGAAATTATTCTCCAAGATCTCCCTTCTTTACGGAAAAGATTTCTTCAACAACTGATGCATAGCGTTTCATGAGGAATTTCCGCTTTAATTTCAGGGTTGGTGAAAGTTCACCGGTAGCAGGTGTCCATTCCTCCTGAACAAGCCTGAATCGCTTGATTTGCTCGGTTTGTCCGAGTTGTTTGTTCATTTCATTAACAACCCGCTGATAACGTGAAATCACCCGGGGAGCCTGGATTAGTTCAGTATTATCACGGAATTCAATGTCATGACGCATGGCCCAGTTGTGGAGAAAATTGAAATCAGGTGATATGATAGCGCTGGCAAATTTCTGATTTTCACCTATTACCATTACCTGTTCGATAAAAGTTGATTCTTTCAGTTTATTTTCAATCACCTGGGGTGCAATGTATTTACCGCTTGAAAGTTTGAACATTTCTTTCTTTCTGTCGGTAATTTTGAGATACCTGCCTTCCAGAATAATCCCGATGTCGCCGGTATGCAACCATCCGTCTTCATCAATCACTTCACGGGTTAGTTCGGGTTCTTTAAAATATCCGGCCATTACATTAGGGCCTTTGCAGAGAATTTCACCGTCATGTGCAATTCTGACCTCAACACCATCGATGGCAGGCCCCACAGTGCCTATTCTTATATCTCCCGATTCAGGATGCCGGTTGGCAGCAATAACCGGAGAAGATTCAGTCATTCCGTAACCTTCCGAAACCGGAATTCCTGCTGCATTAAAAATAACAGCCAGGCGCGGCTGTAATGCTGCACCGCCGGTAACGATCAGGCCAACATTTCCCCCCAAAGCCTCCCTCCATTTGGTGAAAACCAGCTTGTCGGCTATTCTCAGCTGAAGCTTGTAAAAGGGTCCGTTGCCCCCCGGTATCTTATATTTCATGCCCAGGTTAACCGCCCAGAAGAAAATCTGTTTCTTAATTCCTTTCAGATCTCTTCCTTTGCTGATAATCTTATCGTAAGTTCTTTCCAACAGCCTGGGTACCGATATAAATACGTGTGGCTTTACCTCCCGCAGGTTATCAGCAATGGTTCCCATGTTTTCGGCATAGTAAATGCTGACGCCGACACTTTGAAAATAATAATTGATGGTTCTTTCAAAAACATGGCTGATGGGAAGAAAACTCAACGTACGGTGCGTATGGTTGAAGTTGTATGTTTTCTGAATGGCATAAACCTGGCTCAGGATGTTTTTATGGGTGAGCATAACGCCTTTGGGATTGCCTGTAGTTCCTGATGTGTATATCAGTGTGACCAGATCTTCGGGCTTGACGGTTTTTCTGATTCCTTCGAGTTCTTTGTTCAGTTTTTCTGCCTGGCTGATGCCCAGGTTCAGGATTTCTTTCCAGTTTTTTACCGACTCTATTTCATTGTAACTGTAAATGCCCTTACAGGTGCTAATCTTTTCTGCAATGGGTTTCAGCTTGTCGTGCAACAGCTTGTCAGATACAATAACCAGCCTGGGTTCACAATTGCGTAAAATATAATCATAATCATCTTCACTGATGGTGGGATAAACGGGCACATGAATAACACCAATCTGACTAAGAGCCATGTCCACAATGTTCCACTCAGGACGGTTATTGGAAACAGTAACCACGTGATCGCCCTTCATTAAGCCCAGGGCCATCAAGCCATAACTGGTATTTTCCACCTGTTCCACATAGTCTCTGACTGAATACCTGGAATGGCCGCTCTTGTCAATTCCAACAAGCATATCCTCTTTCTCGGGGCAGATGCCCATTAACACATCAAGGATATCAAAAACTCTCGTCATTTCCATTGCCGCTTATTATAGATTATCAAATATAAAGATAATGTGCATACTTGGAAATGCAATATCAGGATCAATGTCATTTTTTTAATTGGCTGATTGTTATACCTTTTATTCGATAATAATAATATAATGGCAAAAAGTAAGCTTGCAGTTGTTGCACTGGGTGGAAACGCGCTTCAACGCGATAATCAAAGGGGGACCATTGAGGAGCAGGAGAAAAACACCTTTAAAACTCTGGAAAGTCTGGTATTTTTGTTACGTGATGGTTATGACCTGGTTATTACCCATGGGAATGGGCCTCAGGTTGGCGACTTGCTTCAGCGGAACGATGCCGGTGAATCAACTTACGGAATACCACAAATGCCACTCGATGTTTGTGTGGCAGGTACCCAGGGTGAAATAGGGTACATGATTGAACGCATTCTCCGCAATGCACTTAACAAGCATGGGATCAGGAAAAATGTGATCAGCCTTATCAGCCAGGTGGTGGTTGACCGCAAAGGAAAATCCTTCAGGAATATGGTGAAGCGGATTGGCCGCACTTATTCTGCAGAAATGGTTACCAGGCTCCAAAATGAAAAAGGATGGATGTTCAAGGAAGAAATCAAATCGGGTGGCGGCTATCGCAGGGTAGTTGCTTCTCCTGATCCCGTTGAAGTTCTGAACAGCGATATCATAAAGCAGCTTGTTACCTCGGGTAATATTGTGCTTGCAGCAGGGGGAGGAGGAATCCCCGTGTATATTGACAGCAAGGGTAATTACCGGCCGGTTGAGGCGGTAATTGACAAAGATATGGCTTCGGCATTGCTGGCTATTACCATTGGCGCTGATGAATTTTACATGCTCACCGATGTCCCTTATGTTTACCTGAACTATAAGAAGCCTGACCAGCAGATAGCAGAATTTATTAACCGCAACGATGCCAGGAAATACCTTCAGATGGGAATGTTTGGTGAAGGCAGCATGGCGCCCAAAATGGAAGCTGCCCTTTTCTTTATTGAACACGGAGGAAGCAAAAGCGTGATAACTGAGGCAACCAAATTAGAGAACCGGAAATTCGGGTCGCGGATAACCATGGATTAAAAAAAGAGGATGCCGCATTCGCGGCATCTCCGGTTAACCCAACTAACCTGTAAAACTAATAGTACACATTTTATGACCCCCGGCTGCCGCTTAACCCTGTTAAAAAATTACTGATTTTAACAATTTTCGTGATTTTGTTAAAAAACCAGCCAGTTCTTAACAACAGATACTCCAGTAACTGCGTTAATTTTGCTGTGTAATACATGAATTATGAGAATTGGATTTTTGCTGGCAGGTGCATTTTTTTTCTCTGGTTTACTGATGGCACAATCATCAGACCGCATGACCCGGAGGGAATATTTTGAAACCTACAAAGATATGGCCATCCATGAGATGAGGCGAAGCGGCGTACCTGCAAGTATTACGCTGGCCCAGGGAGCTCTTGAAAGCGGTGATGGAAACAGCACCCTGGCAAAAAGGGCCAATAACCATTTCGGAATCAAGTGTCACAACGACTGGACTGGTAAAAAAGTGTATCAGGATGATGATGCCAAAAATGAGTGTTTCAGAAAATACGCGTCGGCTGAAGATTCATACAGGGATCATTCTGATTACCTCAAGGCCAAGTCAAGATATGCCTTTCTTTTTGAATTGGACATAACCGATTACAAGGGTTGGGCAAAGGGTCTCAAAAAGGCCGGTTATGCAACAAATCCAGCCTATGCAGAGAAACTGATTGACATTATTGAGGAATTTGACTTGCACAGATATGACAGAAATTCAGAAATAGCCAAGGCCCCGCGAACCCGGTCAACCTCTCACCCTAACAGGGTTCCAACAAGAAGCATATTGGAAAGAAACCGGGTTAAGTATGTCGTTGCTGCTTCAGGAGATACCTATGAGTCGTTAACTGATGAATTCGGGAAGATGTCGTGGGAAATTCCGGGTTACAATGACATAGCCAAACCCGATTCACTGGCAGCCGGACAGATTATCTATCTCCAACCCAAGCGCAATAAGGCAGAACTGGGCAGGAATACGCACACTGTTAAAGCAGGTGAAACCATGTATACCATTTCACAGCTATATGCCATCAAGCTGCCCAGGTTATATCTGATGAACGATATGAGTCCGGGAACAAGGCCTTCGGTTGGTACTGTACTGCAATTGCGCAAACCTGTAAAAAGAAAAGTCCAAAAGCCGTTGTTGAAGGAGGCTGATGAGGCAAAATCAGGTGAAGAAGAATTCCGGATTGACCTGAATATGGAATAAAAAAGGCAAATTAAAGGAACCGGCAACCGGCAATATCCTGGAATCCGTGAAGAAATTCGGGAACACTCATTTGCTTTTTCGACTGAAGCTGGATACTTTCAATATTTATATAACCGTTTGAGGCTGCTACCCTGAGAAACGTTTTGGAATCAGTTTCTGTTGTACCGGGACCGTGAGAGTGGGGTTGATTAACCATACCGGCAGCGAAAATTTTAGCCGTTGTAATTTCTCCTTTGCTGGTTACAATTTCGGTCCATGCAGCAGGGTAGGGGCTCAATCCCCGTATCAGGTTATGAATAACACGCACATCATGCTTCCAATGGATCCGGCAATCATCCCTGAAAATCTTGGGCGCAGGTTTCAGCTCACCTTCAGTCGGAAGCAAATGTTGATGCGTTGTTTTGGCAGTTCCTTCAGCAATGGAGGTAATGGTTTTAACAACCAATCGGGCTCCTGTTTCCATAAGCCGGTCATGAAGCTCTCCGGCCGATTCATTTTCCCCGATTGATGTTTCCTCGGTGAAAATCACAGAACCCTTGTCTATTTCATGGTTCAAAAAGAAGGTAGTGACTCCTGTGCGGGATTCACCATTGATTATTGCCCAGTTGATAGGGGCAGCACCTCTGTATTGCGGCAATAATGATGCATGCAGGTTAAAAGTTCCCAAAGGAGGCATGCTCCATACTTCTTCGGGAAGCATCCGGAATGCTACTATTATCTGAAGATCAGCTTTCAGATTGCGCAGAGCTGTGAGGAATTCAGGGTCTTTCAGTTTCATGGGCTGAAGAACCGGAAGGTTTTGACTGACAGCAAACTGTTTAACAGGCGAAGCATGCATTTGAAGTCCCCTTCCCGAGGGTTTGTCGGGTGCAGTGACTACGCCTTTAACCGTATAACCGGAGTTAATGATGGCTTTAAGTGAGGCAACAGCAAATTCAGGTGTACCCATGAATACGATACCGGGTTTACTTACGCTCATTTGTCTTCGCCATTAACAATTTTAAAGTCGTTATCTTCAAGAAGTTCAAGCAGGTGTCCCATTTTGTTCTTCTTTGTTTTCAAATAAAAAAGGTTGTGTTCGTTGGGCGGAATGTTCAGTGGAATATTCTCCACCACAGAAATTCCATAGCCTTCCAGTCCCGCTCTTTTAACCGGATTGTTGGTGATCAGCCTGATCTTGCCCAAACCAAGCGCATGGAGAATGCTTGCTCCCACGCCATAATCGCGTTCATCTTCTTCAAATCCCAGGTCAAGATTGGCTTCCACGGTATCACGTCCCTTTTCCTGCAGATTGTATGCTTTTATTTTGTTAAACAATCCAATTCCACGTCCCTCCTGGTTGAGGTAAACGATAACTCCTTTGCCTTCCTTCTCAATCATCCTCATGGCGTTGTGCAATTGCGAACCGCAATCGCAACGGTACGAACCAAATATGTCGCCGGTCATACAGGAAGAATGTACCCTTACCAAAACCGGGTCTTCAGGTGTCCAGGTACCTTTGATCAGTGCCAGATGTTCCATTCGATTCGATTTCTGGATAAAGGGAATAACGGTAAAGGTTCCGAATTTGGTTGGCAGTTTGGCTTTATCACCTTTAATTACCAGGCTCTCCTGTTCAAGCAAATAAGCTATCAGTGATTTGATGGTAATGATCTTCAGTTTGTGTTTTTTGGCAAGGGTCATGAGTTCGGGTAAACGGGCCATACTTCCGTCTTCGTTCATAATCTCCACGAGGGCACCTCCGGGTTTGAGTCCTGCCAGCCGGGCAAGGTCTATTGCTGCCTCAGTGTGTCCGGGTCTGCGCAAAACGCCCTTGGTTTTGGCCTTCAGTGGAAAAATATGGCCGGGCCTTCCGAGATCTTCGGGCTGGGTATCAGGGTCAACCAAAGCCCTGATTGTCTTGGCCCTGTCGCTGGCAGAAATTCCGGTAGTACATCCATTGCCAAGTAAATCAACGGAAACAGTGAAAGGTGTTCCATGCATGGAAGTATTGGAGCTAACCATCAGCTCAAGTTCAAGCTGTTCGCATCGTTTTTCTGGAATGGGCGCACAAATGAGCCCGCGGCCGCATGTGGCCATAAAATTCACAATTTCAGGTGTAATCAGTTCGGCAGCACAGATGAAATCACCTTCGTTTTCACGATCTTCATTGTCAACAACAATAATGACCTTTCCTGCTTTGATATCTGCAACGGCTTCCTTAACCGTGTTCAGCTCAATCAGCATATTGTTTTTTACCTTTTCCGGCATAATAGCAAAATTCAAAATATTCAATGCAAAATTACAATTTGTAAATGAATCCGCAGTTTTCTTCTTTACGAAGTAATCAAATTATCGGAAACAAGGCAATGAAATTAGTCAGACACGCCTGGCTTTTTGCCATTTAACGGAATAGTTACCTTTAATAAACCTGAAGAAGCCGGTAATAATGGCGTAATTCATTACAAACAGGTAATAGGGTGCAAAAAGGGCTTTTATTCTGATTCTGACATCATGCAGCAGTCGTCCTGCCAGTGCAAACAGGTAAAAGATGCATTGCGATATGAAAAGAACTGTATAAAGCCTGGTGTTATATGGCGTGAGCACGATGATCAGATTGAGAAAAAAAACAAGCGGGAAGGCAAAGGGCACAACAGTCCACCTGAGCACCTTGTGTGAGATGTACTTGAAGGTTAAAAAGCAGTTTTTAAACGGGTTTAGGAGCCCGGTCAACCGGGTAAGGGTTTGCAGCCCGCCAATGGCTATTCTGATTTTTCTCTTTATCTCCTCGGAAATGGAAAGTGATGCTGTTTCGGTTCCCACGGCATGGGGTGCGTACTTAATCCGAAAACCTTGTCGGGCAATCATCAGCGATATGGTGAAGTCATCCAGCAGGGTATCCTCTTTGATTTCGTGGTAAAGCCCGGTTCGGATGGCGAAGATCTCACCAACAGCCCCCATCACTGAGCCGGTTTCAGATTCAAGCCTTTTGATAAGGGATTCATACCGCCAATAGAGGCCTTCTCCCGCATCAACCGCCTTCTGCATTTCTGATTCGCTGATTCGCTTTTCTCCGGTAACACACCCGGTTTTACTATCTGCAAACAGTCTTGTGATTTCCCTGAGGGCATCTTTGTTCAGCATGGTATTTGCATCTGTGAAAACAACAATGGGCGAATTCACTGCTTTCATGCCCCGGTTCATGGCATGAATTTTTCCACGTCGCTCTTTTTCATGCATTACTGTTATTTCAGGATAACGGCAGAGTAATTCATAGGAATCATCTGTTGTACCATCAATAATCCAGATGATTTTAAGCTTCTCCTTCGGATAATTAAGTTCCAGGGTGTTGTTCACCTTACGGATTACAAACCCGGCTTCATTATAGGCGGGTACAAGCAGGGTGACTTCGGGCAGAAAGTCATCCTGCACTTGGTGTCTGCGTAATTGAAGCAGCTTTTTAACAGAGGCGATAACGAGCAGGATGATCGTGTAACCGACATAGGCATAAATAATTATTCCAAAGAAAAACCAGAAGAGTACTTTCAAAATCATTTCAGATGTTTTTCATAAAATCCAACCAGGTTGGCGGCCAGGATCTTGTTGTCAAAATTATGGGCAGCAAAGTTTTTTGCATGGTCCCCAATGCTCCGGCAAAGTTCGGGAAATTCTATCAGTCTTTCAATATGGCGAAAGAAATCAGCTGCACCGTCAGCAATTATGATGTTTTCGTTGTGGATTGCATTCAGTCCTTCGGCACCAATGGTGGTTGTTACAACAGGGATGCCAAGGGCCATGGATTCTATTATTTTAACACGCATTCCGCTGCCTGAAAAGCAGGGAGCGATGGATATCTGATGTTTTGCCGCAAAAATGCGTGCATCGGGTACTTCCCCGTGAAATACAATTCCCGGGTAATTTAAACTATTTTGCAGCGATGTTGGCGCGTTTCTGCCGGCAATATGAAATTTCACTGCCGGAAACTGATGATGAATCAGGGGAAAAACCTTTTTTACAAACCAAAGCAAACCCTCCTGGTTTGGAATCCAGTCGAGCGAGCCAATAAAGAACAATGAAGTGGTAGTTGAAGGCAACTGTTCAGCCTGCATTGCTCCATTTCCGGTGCCCGTATCTATATCCACTCCGGCATTACAAACATGTGCAGGCCGGGTATTCCCCATTGCCCTGAAATGATCGAGGTCGCGGGTAGTGATCGGCACCAGCATGTCGTATTGGTTTATCACCTGTTGTTCATAGTGCTTTATTCTTTTTGCCAGGATCCGGAAAAAGGCTTTTCTGAAAATACCGGTTTCACCTTGCGCCATACGTTCCCATATCTCATGTTCCACATTATGTGCCCTGAGTGCAATTAAAGCATTGGTATTTTTTCTGATTGCCGGAATATAGTCTGTCAGGTAAAGACCCTCCAGTTGCACCACATCAAAGGGGCTTGTTTTTAATATACGGCATAGTTCAGTTTCAAAGGCTTCTGAAAAAAAACGTTCAACATGGTATGGTTTGTCAGAGAATGCCAGGTTAGTGATTATGCGGAACAAGCCGGGAGTGGTATCTACAAAAACGGAATGAACTTCCATGATTTGGGAGAATTCCTGGGATTGACCGGCAGTTAGCCTGTGTTTTCTGGTAAACATGGTGAGTACCGATACCTGGTGGCCCAGGTTTTTGAGTGAGTAAGCCAGGTTAAACATGGCAAGGGATCCACCGTCCCTTGGAGGATAAGGGGGCTTGTTGCATACCTGGAGGATTCTCATAACTCTTTCTCAATATCTGATTTAAGTGCTGAGCTGTTTAAAAGATTTACCATGCCTGAAGAGAGGTCTGAAATTTGTTTGAGTTGCCTCATTACACGCATGACCTTCAGCTTGATGTGAATCAGCCTTATCAGTGCAACAGGGAATATGATAATGGCCAGCCGGATGAGTGTATTGTTGGTGAATATTTTTGAACGGGTCCTGCCATATACAAAGGGATATTCAGACAGCCGTTTTTTAAAATAAGGAATCCTGAACCATTTGCTGAGAATAACCCGGTCGAGGAAACTGTTATAATGGATGCCGAATTCAATCAGATAAATGAATCCGCTGTTTTCAAATGATTTCCTGACCAGTATGGGCCATTTGTTATCTTCATTCAGGTTTTTCAGACAGTCTGATGCAGACTCACCCAGATTCCTGAATTCCTGCAGCAGTTCATCTTTTTGTATTTCAATTAGATCGAAGCGGCCTGCAACGTGTAGTTTCTTTTCAAGCATGATTCCTTTTCTTACACCGATTTTTTCACGTATCCAGTTGATGTATGTGTCGACATTAAGAATGGCAGCGTCATTGGTTGCCTGATAAGTGAGAAATACTCCGGCAATAACCAGAATAAAAGAAGACAACCACATACCCTGGAATGCTGAAAAAATGCTTTCCCTGACAAATTTTTCACCGGTAAGGGATATGATGTAGTAAAGAATAAAAAGTAAGGTAGATATAACTGTGGGCAATCCGAGTCCTCCTTTGCGGATAATGGCACCAAGAGGTGCGCCGATAAACAGGAATATCAGGCATGCCATAGACAGGGTAAACTTGCGGTGCAGTTCAATCTCATGTCTTCTGAGCAGCCTGGTTTCAATATCATTTGTAGTGGTGGCACTGGCAATCTGGAAATGGCTTTGAGAAATATTTCCCTTGGCAGATTTGATGAGTTCCAACTTGTCTCTGGCATTAAAAGAGGCCACCAGTGTGTCGAAGTTGGTTATTTTTTTAAGATTGGGTGGTACAGGTCGGGCTGTGTTTCGTCTTCCGCTATCTGCAAGTGATTGTTGACCTGATCGCTCCAAATCTGCCCTTTTCATAAGCGCCATTCTTCTGGCCCTGGCTTTTCGGGCTGCAGCATTCATGGACTCGCGTTCCGGGCTTTCGGAGGCTCTGTTTGTAATACTGTTTGCCTGTTCCCCTGATGGTATTTCAGGACGAAAGTTATCTTCTTCAGGGTCATCAGAATCAGTAATATCAATAGGATTCGGAAATTTTGAATTTGTACGTAACAGACTTTTATTAACCATAGAAACATGAAAGGTCCTGGTTTTGCTTTTCAGATCCCTCTTGATTGAATCTACCGCTCTTTGCAATTGTTTAACATTCAGCATCTGGTAAGCATTTTTAAATATGCTTTCGTCAGAACGGGACAACTCAAATCCCGATAATTCAATTATTATTTGTTGTTCTTTGAATTTAAGGGTCTGATGCGGGTATCGTCTTTCGCGCCGGCGTTTGTTCTCAGTTACCTCTTCATACCTGTGTCCGTCCCATAGCACGAAGATCATGTTTCTTTTATCGGCAGTCATTTTCATTCTGCCTGAATCGGCTATGGTGACAATAATGTTTCCCCTTCCTGCGCTATGGTCATATATCTGGAGACCATAAAGCATGTTGTTAACAGGGTTTTTTTTGTTAACCCTGAGGCTGTATTTGCCCAGGCCGTTATAAAAAGCTCCTTCAATAATGGAAACTTCGGGTCGCTGTTTTCTTACATCCGAAATCAGTGATTTCATTTTCAGATTGGTTACCGGAAGCACATTGTTTGAAAAAAGAAAGGATCCGGCAGTGATGAAAACAACCAGGATGATGATGGGCTGCATAATCCGCCTCAGGGATATACCCGATGCTTTAATTGCAGTGAGTTCATAAAACTCACCCATGTTACCGAAGGCCATTAATGACGACAACAGGATTGCCAGTGGCAGGGCAAGCGGAACCAATCCGGCGGATGCATATAGTAATAATTCCCCAATTATACTGATATCCAGACCTTTTCCGACCAGCTCATCAATATACCTCCAGAGGAATTGCATAAGCAGCAGGAAAAGCACAATAAAGAAGGTCATTATAAATGGCCCTATAAATGACATAATAATCAGTCTGTGCAGTCGCTTCACAGCAAAAAGGAATAAATGAAATTCATTTATTTAACGAGTACAAAGCTAGGATATTTTCGCAACAGGAAAAGCAGCTAGAGACCAAGAACATGTTTAAGCTTGGCAATTTGTGAATTCCATAGTTCAATGTTACTTTCGCGTTCCTCGTCTTCGGAAAAGTCGGTGATGATTAATGCAGTATCTCCGGTAAGCTCATCAGTGTTAATTCTGAACTCAAACCAGGCTGATTCCGGTTCTTCCGATTCCACCCATCGGAAACGGATGTACTTGTTTTCTTTTCTTTGAATCACTTCAGCTTTTTGTTCAGTATCTTCCCAAAAAAAAGAGTAATGGTGTCCATTGATGTTTACATCATCGGCAAACCATTCGGATAAGCCGCCTGGTGTGCTTAAGCGGGGGTATAAAACTCTGGGCGAAGAGTTGAGGGTGTATTCGAGTATGATCTTTTTCTTCATGAAATAGTCTGGGTGTTTTTGTCAGGTGTTTTTTCTTAAAAATCCACTTTGTGCAATATATAAAAAATGTTTTGGCAATACAAACTTTTATCATTTTCGAAAAAAGCGTGTAGTCACAATTTTCGCTGTTAGTAAGCTTAGTTTGAGGCAGCTTCCCGGTGCAATGTGTACCTGAAATCAGCCCTTGTCAGTAATTTTTCAAAAATCTGTCCGCTGATCTGGCTTTCTTCATCTCCTTCTTCATAATGCCACCTGACAGTTAGTTTTTCTACGTCGTGGTTGATATCCAGAATCTTGAGCATATACAGCAATTTCTTGGCAGAAGCGCTGTTCATGTATTCAAGTTCCAAATCAACAATCAGGTGCTTGATTTTAAGTTCAGAGGCCCAGTCTATCAAAGGCTGATAAAAGTCCCTTACATCTGAAGGTATTGACCTGCCTTTGATTAGAAGCTTACCGCTTTTCATAAAAACCACTTCTGGGAAGGTAGCTGTGGCTTTTGAATTAATTGAGTCCATGATTTTTTGGGTTGGTTTACAGCTAATTAAACGTATAATGAGTGCATTCGATTGTACTCTTTGATTAATATGAGGATTTAGGTGATGTATTCACTAAAATTGTTGTTTAGTAACGGTTTGAACGAAATAAAAGCTTGTTCTTCTTTTGTTGAAGTAAGCGATCAGATAAATATAATCACTTCAGTGGAGTAAATGAACAATGGGGAAAATAAATTTCAAAAGCTGAGTGGATTTCGCAGCTGGCGCATTTGAAAAGAAACTCTTCAGTTTTCGGCAGGAATAACAGGAATGATTAAGCAGCTTGCTTGTGTTCTGAATACTGAAACCTGGCTTTCATCAGGAATTCTTCATAAATCTGCCCGCTTTCAAGGATGTCTTCATCATCTTCCTCATACCGCCAAATAACGGTAAGATCAGTTATTTGCGGGTTTTTGTCGAGCGTTTTCAGCAAATACAGGATTTTTTTAGAGGAAGCACTGTTGATGTATTCCAGGTCAATATCAACGATCATTACCCGGGTATTAATCTCTTCTAACAAGTCGAAAACGGCTTTGTAGAATTCATCCACATTCTCAGGAAAGGAGCGACCTTTGATGATGAGTTTTCCGTCGTTCTTATAAGTAACAGACGGTGTGGAATTGGTAGCTTCAATTTCAAATGTGCTCATTTCTTTAGAATTTGGTTTTGCCATATTAACGTAACCACGATAAAAAGGACGAAAAGTTTTGACAAATCCACATTTTTGTGTTGACAGCAATGACAAAACTTACACTAAGTTATAAGTGGTTG
>JAFGOR010000126.1 GCA_016926375.1 Bacteroidales bacterium | reverse complement strand
GCAGCGCCAAAAGTAACCAACCTGCCTGCCGGCAGGCAGGAAACGCCGCCGCTGCTGATAAAAGGCTAAAAATCAATTCATGCGCTATACAAGAAAATAAACTCGGCCGTAGGCACCGGCCTCAGACATATTTTCTTACAAGCATTCGTATAGCAGGCAAGCCTGCAATGAATTGATTTTTCTAACCTGCCTACCGGCAGGCAGGCGCCTTTTCTCAGAGGCGGATCGTGCTACTTCATGGTTGCTGCAACAATGCTTAATCTCAACAATAGACAACCAAGCAAGTGTTTAGTCCAATCCATTAAAAATAGAACAATGAACAGAGTACAATAAATAGCACTGCTAACCCATAAGCACCGTGGGTGGGCCCGACAAAACGTAGAGGGCTTGCCGGGACTAGCCGGGGGTTCGTTTTGTCTTGGCTTTTCTTGCTTCCTTCTTTGTGCCAAGACAAAGAAGGAAGTAGGGATTCGGGGCGAAGCTCCCGGATGAATGCTGGTAATAGAAATTATTCCACAATACTAGTTTAAAAAAGCAACATGAGTAAATTGGATAGTGACACTGTGCTTTATGTTACTTTTCATTAAGCTGTAATATAATACAATTGAGGTTTCAGTATAAAATATTACCTACATTCTTAAACCTGGCCATTAGCCATTGGCTGTTAGCCAATAACCAATAGCCAAAAGCCTGCACCCCTATAGTCTCCACTTAAAGTGATATGAATCACCTTTTCTTTTTTGTGATTATAAACAAATGTTCGTTATATTTGTATCGAACAAATGTTCATAATCTATGGCCCGGCCCAAGCGAATCAGAAAAGTATTAAATCCACCGCATTTCAGGGGGTATTTGCCTATCGGATTGCCTGAAGAACACCCCATAGTACTCAATTATGAGGAATACGAAGCCATCAGACTTTGTGATCACAACCTGCTCGACCAGGTTTCGGCGGCATTAACAATGGGTGTTTCGCGTCCCACGTTTACCCGTATTTACGAAAGCGCCCGGCGTAAAGTGGCCGAGGCTTTTGTAAAAGGCCGGCCGATAGTTTTTGAAGGAGGGAAGGTATACTTCAACAGCGACTGGTATTCCTGTAATACTTGCGGATGCTGGTTCAACCATCCCGAAAAGAATACAGCCGTTTCACGCTGCGCATTATGCAGCTCGGTTGCCATAGAACAATTTGATAAGGAAGAACAGTTAGCAAATCAACTTAATAATACTCTTGCACATGAAAGTTGCGATAACATCAACCGGTGATAATACGGACGCCAAAATCGACAGCCGCTTCGGCCGTTGTTCCTATTTCGTGGTTTACGATACCGAAAGCGGTTCCACCGAATTTATTCCGAATCCTAATCTTGAAAGCATTGAGGGAGCAGGTCCTGCCTCTGTACAAATGGTGGCTTCCAAAGGTGTTTCCAAAGTGGTATCGGGAGAATTTGGGTCAAAGGTCAAATCCATATTTGATCAACTGAAGATACAGTTGATTGTGGTTAATGATCCTTCGAAAAAAATCAGTGACATTATTGAATTGTTGAATCAAAAATAAAGAAACAACCCTCCTTCGCTAAAGCTGCGGCGGGCAATGGAACCAGGAATCAGCCCTCCTTCGCTAAAGCTACGGCGGGCAATGGAAACAAGAACCAACCCTCCTTCGCTAAAGCTACGGCGGGCAATGGAACCAGAAATCAGAAAGAATTAAACAGTAATATACAACTATGAAAAATATCGTTGCAATTCCTTTGGAAAATGGCAGGTTGTGCTCACATTTCGGGCATTGTCAGCAATTTGCCATTATTGATGTAGAAGACAATCAGATTTTAGGTGAAAAACTGCTTACCCCTCCGCCTCATGAGCCGGGTTTGTTACCCGGATGGCTTGCCGAACGCGGTGTAACACATGTTATTGCCGGAGGTATGGGACAACGGGCCCTTGATCTTTTCACCGGGCAGAACATCCAGGTATCTGTTGGAGCACAGGCTAAAAGTCCCAAGGATTTGGTACTCGACTGGTTACGAGACACCCTGGTAACGGGAGATAATGCCTGTGACCATTAGGGAAATGAAAATTGCCATAGCCAGCGGTAAAGGCGGAACCGGTAAAACCATGGTATCAGCTAATCTCTTTTATTCTCTCCAAAATGCGGGAATGAAAGTGTCGTTGGTGGATTGCGATGCCGAGGAGCCCAATGCTGCTGAATTTATTTCAGGTAGTAGTGCAGGTGTTTCCTTAGTAAGCCAGAAGCTGCCGGTGATTGATACAGAGAAATGTACCTTCTGCGGAAAATGCTTTGAGTATTGTAACTACCATGCCATTGTTTTTTTACCTCCTGCCAATTTCATTCAGGTGGTTAGTGATTTGTGTCACGACTGCGGAGCTTGTGTTTACGCGTGCGAGTATGACGCCATAACAGAGATTAATAAAGAACTGGGTAAGGTGAATACGATGCAGGTTAACGGGCAGTGCAGGTTAATCGAAGGAAGAGTTAATGTGGGTGTGTATTCATCGGTACCGGTAGTTAAAAAGGCCATACAATCACTTAATTGTGAAGATATTGCAATTTATGACTCTCCTCCGGGCATTTCGTGTCCCTTTATTGCCACTGTGGTGCGCGCTGATTATGTGGTGTTGGTTACGGAGCCTACACCCTTTGGGTTAAACGATCTGAAATTGTCGGTTGCCACCCTGGAACAACTGGATAAGCCTTATGGGGTTATTGTTAACAAGGCCGGGTTGGGGAACAGGGAGGTTTATGAATGGATTGCACAGAAGAACATCCCCTTGCTAATGGAAATACCATTTGACAAGGAAATAGCCCGGATTTATTCGGAAGGCCGCTTGCTGGCGGAAGTAGCAGATGGATATCAGGAAAGGTTTTTGGTTTTGTCAGAAAAAATTAAGCAAGCGTGCCATGAATGAAATAGCTGTTTTAAGCGGTAAAGGGGGGACAGGAAAAACATGCCTGAGCGCTGCGTTTGCTACATTATGCAGTAATGTGGTGGTTGCCGATTGCGATGTGGATGCCGCCAATCTTTACCTGATATTGCAACCCGAAAATGATACTGAAGCGGTTTTTGTATCGGGACAGAAAGCGGTAATTAACAGGGAAACGTGCACGGATTGTGGCGTTTGTATTTCCTATTGCCGTTTTGATGCTATCAGTAATATTAACGGAACTGTAGAAATTCTGGAAACGTCCTGTGACGGCTGCATGCTGTGCATGCGTGTTTGTCCCGAGAATGCAATAACCATGGCAATAAGCGATAAAAGCCGTTGGTATTCCGGGACATTCAGAAACGGGAACATGGTACATGCCCGCCTGGAGCCGGGTGAAGAAAATTCAGGAAAACTGGTCAGTGTTGTCCGCAAAGCGGCCCGTGAACTGGCCAAAAAAACCGGAGCTGAAACCATCATCATTGACGGGCCTCCCGGAACAGGTTGCCCGGCCATATCTTCACTTACCGGGGCAAAAAAAACAATTATAGTTGCAGAGCCTACTGCTTCGGGTTTTCACGATATGAAGCGTATTATTGAACTTGCCGGAAACTTTGGCATCAAAACATACGTGGTCATCAACAAGTACGATCTTAACCGGGATGTGACAAATCAAATTGCCGACTGGTGCCGGGAAAATCACCTCCCTGTTGCCGGTAACATAGCTTTTGATCCTGAGATGGTGGAAGCCATGCTGCAGTGTAAAAGTATCATTGAATTGAATCCGGCATCGGATCTGAGCCGGGAAATTATAACTATTTGGAATAAGATTGAAAAAGATGAACAAACAACAGACTATTGAAAAAACAAAGTTGCCGAATGTTAAAAACATCATCATTGTGGCATCGGGTAAAGGTGGAGTTGGTAAATCAACCGTAGCTGCCGGACTGGCATTATCACTTGCTATGGAAGGGTATGCAACTGGCTTGTTTGATGCAGACCTTTACGGACCCTCCGTTCCGGTATTGTTTAATTTGCAGAATGAACGACCTGCTGCGCATGAGGAAAACGGTAAAACGCGGATAGAACCCTTTGTAAGACTAGGCATTAAACTGATGTCGCTGGGTTTCTTTATTGATAGTAAACAAGCTGTTTTATGGCGGGGTCCCCTGGCATCCAATACCCTGAAACAGTTGGTAAACGATACCAACTGGGGCGAGCTTGATTACCTGATTATTGATACACCTCCCGGTACCGGTGATATTCATATTACACTTTTACAGCAATACGAAATAAGTGGTGTTATTGTGGTTACTACACCCCAGCAGATTGCGTTGGCCGATGTGGAAAAGACAATTTCCATGTACCGCGATGAACATGTGGGAGCAACGGTGTTGGGTATTGTTGAGAATATGTCGTGGTTTACCCCTTCGAAACACCCCGATGAAAAGTATTTTCTCTTTGGACAGGATGGAGGAAAGAAACTTGCCGAAACATTTCAGGTACCCCTGTTGAGCCAGATTCCCATGGATGAGACCATATGCTCGAGTTGTGATGGAGGAAGACTGGATGAGTTGTTTACCAACCCGGGTGTCAGATCGGGTTTTGATGTATTGCTGAAAACCATTACCAATAAAAGCATCTTGAATGTAAACTCTTAATATAGCAGCCATGAAAACGACACGAAAGGTTCTTCACTGGATGGTTTTTTTACTATTGGCCTTTTCAATCAGTAGTTGTGCATCACAACGCAAGCACCATAAGGCAGTTCCGTGTCCGTGTGAAAAGCAAAACAAAAGATAACAGTTATGATTGAAAACGAATTTCAGTTCAGGGTACGGTACCCCGATACCGATCAGATGGGTACAGTGCATCATTCAAATTATGTAAAATATTACGAAACTGCCCGTTGGGAGTTATTTCGAAGTATCGGTATATCTTATCGCTCGGTTGAGGAGGCAGGATATATGTTACCGGTCACACGTATGAATTTCAGGTTTCTGAAAACCATTCATTATGATGATTTGCTCACGGTGAAAACTACCCTGAAGCAAATGCGTGCTGCCAGAATCTGGTTTACCTACAAGCTTTATAATGCAGCCGGTGAACTGGTAAATGAAGCTGAAACTGAGCTGGCCTTTGTTCAGCGCGATAGCTGGCGGCCCTGTGTGGCACCTGATTTTGTGGTTGATGCCATTAAGGTGCATCAGGCAGGAGCATTATTACATGCCTGATCGGTACCAATAATACGCATAAATACCTATTCACTTTTGGTAAAACATAGGATGGGGAAGAAGCAGTTACTTTCTACATTTGTTAGCTAATTAACAACTGTTGCGCTTGATGAGTAAGCTTGTTGAACAACTCAAAGCCGATTTCCGCATGGTTGAAGGACTTAAGGCCTGCATCAATTGCGGTACCTGCACTGCTATTTGTCCTGCTGCAGGAGTAAGCGACTACGATCCCCGGGTGGTGGTGGACACGGTGCAGGAGTATAATGAAGAATCATTGATTTCGTTGCTGAAATCAGATACCATCTGGAGGTGCGGAGAATGCTTGTCGTGTAAAACCCGTTGCCCCAGGGATAATGTTCCTGGATATGTAATTCAGGCTTTGCGTTCATTATCTATTGACACGGGTTATTTTATGGAGAGTGAGCAGGGCCGTAAGCAACTGGCACTAAAACGTACCATCGGCGAACACATATTGCAATACGGTTATTGCGTGTATGTAGATGAGGTAAATACAGAGATGTATCCGGAACAAGGCCCTGTATGGGATTGGCTGCAGAAAAACAAAGAACAGGTGCTGGAAAGGGTGGGTACCAGTTATGGCAAGGAGCAAAGCGGGGCCCTCAGGAAAATTCCTGAGGAATCTATGAGCAACCTGAAAAAAATCTTTGATGAAACCGGTGCCACTGAACGATTCGAAAAAATAGAAGAATATGCAAAACAGTATGCACGGCAGGAGGGAATCGGATTTGACAGCGGGAAACAATGCGAATATTTCAAAAAGATGTATGAAGAATAACAGGCTGATCTATGAGACCACTGATCAAAAATAAAAACTGGCAGGCTTACCAGAAAGAAATTGCCGATGACCGGTATTATTTTGCCCGTAGTTGTATCAGGCAGAATGTATTCCCTGCCGCTGAAGATATTTTTCTTAAAATCCTCGGTAAGGAGTTGGGCAAGGATATTTATGACGATGTCAGACAAACCACCTGCACGGGTATTGCCTATCATTCAGGTCTTATACCTTTTGAAACCACCATGACAGTTGTGGCGCACCAGTTTGCACTGATGAATGAAGCAGGGTATGAGAACTTTGTATGCTCATGTGTTACCTCATTTGGAATTTATTCTGAAGTACTTGAGACCTGGTCTTTTTTTACCGAAACCTTGCAGAAAACACGCGAATCGCTTAAGAGGGCTACCGGCAAGACCTTTGAAATACCCAAAAACCTGGTGCATGCCAGCGATGTTATTTTTAAGTTCCGTGAAGAAATTGCTGCCAAAGCCAAATACCGTCTGGTGAATGCCAAAACCGGTGAACCATTGAAGGTGGTTGACCACATTGGCTGTCATTATGCAAAAATATTTCCTGAAAAGGGTATTGGTGGCGCTGAGTACCCCTATGTGCTGGCGGGGTTGATTGATGAATGGGGCGGGGAACAGGTGGACTACCCCGAGCGCCGGCATTGTTGCGGTTTTGGTTTCCGTCAATACCTGCTCAAATCGAACAGAGGCTATTCGGTGGCCAATTCCAAGAAGAAATTCGATTCGATGAAATCCTACAAGCCTGATCTGATCATAGCCAACTGCCCCGGGTGTACCTTCTTTCTGGATCGCTGGCAATATACCATTGCTGAAATGGAGGGAACTACATACGGAGCAAATGGTTATGGAATACCCGTATTGACTTACGAAGAGCTTGCCGGGTTGATGCTTGG
>JAFGOR010000125.1 GCA_016926375.1 Bacteroidales bacterium | reverse complement strand
TGTTGTTCAAAGAGAAACACCATATGTAGATTTACATAAATTTGCTGCATAAAAATTTGGTTTTGTCTTAGAATACAGGCAGGTTGGTTACTTTTGGCGCTGCAGCCAAAAGTGACAATAATCAAATAATCAATAATATACAAATGATTGTCATCAGTAGTTTGTCGAAGTGCGGCTTAGGGCAAACATTAAATGTCATATTTCGACAGGCTCAGTATGACAGCTTATAGCCTTTAGCCAAAAGCCAATGGCCTACTCCCTACTCATAACTCGATCCGTCCCAGCAATGGGTGCAAAGCTTTTCTTTGGGCAGACCAATGGCATCAACTAAATCTTCGAGTGTTTGGAATGACAGTGTGGTCAGTCCCAGGTTTTTTCTAATCTGTTCCACCATGGCAGCGTATTTGCAATTTTTGTGATCTGAATAGGGTGCCATATCGTTATCATCTTTCCCTTCGAGTTGGTGCACTGCTTTGTAAGATGCCAAATCCAGGTTCGACCTGGAACGGCTGAAATTGAGGAATTCACAGGGGTAGGTGAGGGGCGGACAGGCAATGCGCATGTGGATCTCCTTAATTCCCGCTGCATGAAGATACCGGACATTGTCTTTCAGCTGGGTACCTCTCACTATGGAATCATCCAGAAAAATGCCCCTTTGGTCCTTTACAACCGATTCATTGGTGATGAGCTTCATTTTGGCAACCAGATCACGTGTTACCTGGTTCTGTGGCATGAAGCTGCGCGGCCATGTTGGGGTGTACTTGGTATAGGGCCTTTTCAGCGGAATTCCTCTTTTGTTGCTGTATCCCATGGCATGGCCAATACCCGAATCGGGGATGCCGGCCACAAAGTCGGCTACTGTATTGTCCTTTTCAGCCAAAGCTGCTCCGCATCTGTAGCGGGAAGCATCTACGTTGATGCCTTCATAAAAGGAGGGTGGATATCCATAATAAACCCACAGGAAAGAACATACCTGCATTTTATCCAACGGTTTACTCAGTTGTTCCATTCCGTCGGCAGTTATTTTGATTATTTCACCGGGTCCCAGATATTTAACTATTTCAAAGGAGAGATTGGGAAACGAACAGGTTTCGAAGGTGACAGCCCAGGAGCCTTCTTTCTTGCCAATAACAACGGGAGTTCTGCCCAGTTTGTCGCGTGCCGCAATGATGCAATTATCCGTGAGGATGAGCATGGAACAGGATCCTTTGATGCGGTGGTTTACGTTCTGAATTCCTGAAAGGAAGTCATCACCTTCCGCAATCATCTTGGCTATCAATTCGGTTGGATTGACAGATCCCTGGCTTGTTTCTGCAAAGGTTTGGTGCTTCTTCAGAAAAGAGGACTCCAGTTCGGTAAGGTTGTTGATTTTACTAACCGTGGCCACAGCAAAGCGACCCAGATGTGTGTTAACCAGTATTGGTTGGGCTTCTGTGTCGCTAATCACACCAATGCCCATGTTACCTTTAAAACCCAGCACATCGGTTTCAAATTTATTTCTGAAATAGCCGTCTTCCAAACTGTGGATGGCCCGCTGAAAACCATTTTCAGCAGAATAAAATGTCATCCCGGCCCTTTTGGTGCCCAAATGGGAATGATAGTCGGTTCCGTAAAACACATCTGCAACACAGTCACTCTTGGAAATACATCCGAAAAAACCACTCATATCAGGCAGGATTAAATTTTGTTGAGGGTTCAAAAATAAGAAACAATTGCATTGGAGATTCGGGTGTTGATAAATGATTGAGAAACTTAATATCTTTGGGTTGATTTACCTGTTTCCCGACTTGATGACAAAATTTTTACATAAAATCAGTAAACCAGCGGTTGTAGTCATTTATATTTTCTTTTCAATGTCTGCCTATATGAAAACCCAGGCCCAGGTGCATGATGCAAATTATGATGAATCCAAGGTTCCGGCATACATGCTTCCGAATCCACTTATTCTTTTAAACGGGCAATCTGTTGGCGACAGCTCAGCCTGGTGGCAGCAACGCCGGCCTGAAATACTTGACCTTTTTGAAAACGAAGTATACGGCAAAACGCCTTCCAGGAAGCTGCCGGTTAGTTTCCGTGTTACTTCGGCTGAGAAACCGGCATTAAACGGCATGGCGGTTCGCAAGGAGGTTACTGCATATTTTACTGCCAATGAGCAGGGACCTTCTATGAGAATTCTTATTTATCTGCCAGTAAACACTAAAAAGGCACCTGTTTTTCTTGGGCTGAATTTCAGCGGTAACCATACCATTTGTGATGATCCGGAAATTACCCTGTCGGAGCGTTGGCAGGCTGCTGAACATCAACGGGGAGAAGATTCAGCAAGCTGGCCTGTGAAGCGAATCATCGAACGCGGATTTGGTTTGGCAACCATTTATTATGGAGAACTTGATCCTGATTTTGATGATGGCATTCTGAACGGAATTCACCCCCTGTTTTATATGCCGGGGCAGACCAAACCCTTACCTGATGAATGGGGCTCCATTGGAGCATGGGCATGGGGACTGAGCCGGGCCATGGATTACCTCGAAACCGATACGGCTGTTGATTCAAGAAAAGTTGCACTTCTTGGTCATTCACGACTGGGGAAAGCTGCCATATGGGCCGGAGCACAGGATCAACGTTTTGCTGTAGTAATTTCCAATAATTCGGGTTGCGGCGGTGTGGCATTGTCAAAAAGAGTCTTTGGGGAGACTGTCGGCTCAATCAATACCCGTTTTCCGCATTGGTTTTGCACCAATTTTAAGAAATACAACTACAATGAAGACTCGTTGCCCTTGGATCAGCACATGCTGGTTGCACTCATAGCACCACGCCCGGTTTACATTGCCAGCGCGCAGGATGACCGTTGGGCCGACCCCAAAGGAGAGTTTTTATCGGCCTTGCATGCCGATCCGGTTTATAAATTGTTGGAAACCGAAGGCTTGCCGGTAAGGGAACAACCTGAAATCAGCAAACCGGTTATGGGAACCATGGGTTATCATATCCGTCCCGGAAGTCATGCCATTACGCGTTACGATTGGGAATGCTTTATGAACTTTGCAGAAAAACACCTCAAACATTAGAGAACTATGAAAAAGATAGGCCTGATAGGGGGAATGGGTCCCGAATCCACCCTTGACTATTACCGCAGCATCATCGACTCATTCAAGAAGGGTGAGGGAGATCTCAGCTATCCGGAAATCATCATTTACAGTGTAAATCTGTCGGAGTTCCTAAACCTGATGAAGGCAAAGGAATATGACAAAATAGTTCCGCTGTTGTTGGGAAAAATTGAGGCCCTTGCCAAAGCAGGAGCCGATTTTGCGGCTATTACAGCCAATACACCACACATGTTCTATGATGCCATTGCTGCAAAATCGCCCATTCCCATGATCAGCATCGTAGAGGCAACATGCCGGGAAACGATCAGAAAGGGTTTGAAAAGACCTGGATTATTTGGAACGGGATTTACCATGGCATCCGATTTTTATCAAAAAGTCTTCGACCGCTTCCAAATACCTATTGTTCTGCCTGATGTGGACGAAATGGAAATTTTGAACCAGAAGCTCTTTAACGAAATTGAACTGGGCATTTTCAGAGAAGATACCCGAAACCTGCTGATCGAAATCATCAAAAGAATGGCGGAGGAAGAAAACATTGATTCGCTGATACTGGGTTGCACTGAATTTCCTCTCATACTTACCGCTGCAGAATATGCCGGAATTCCCATGCTGAATACCACCCAAATTCATGTGGAGGCTATTGTAAAGGAGTGCAGGGGGTAGGCTATAGGATACTTTAGGTTGTAAGTAGTCATACTTCGACAGGCTCAGTATGACAACGCCAGTCACACTGAGCCTGCCTTGTCGGCAGGCAGGCCTGTCGAAGTGTTCCTTATATAGTACATTACAGAAAAACACCGAACACCGAATATTAAAGACTTAGAAGACTTAGAAGACCTAGAAGACTAACTTCCAATCACATCGTTGAGTGCCTCCACATACTTTCGGATATACTCTTCCTTTCGCTTTGCCCTGTACTGCATGATGAATCGCGGATGCTCCAGGGTTACCATGTTTTCAAAGAAATGAAGTTCTGCATTCAGTTTTCTCAGAAAAGTATCGTTTTTACCGGTTCCCAGGCAAATGCATGCTGATGTGTCAATACCAAGTTGAATTTGCTTTGCCATACTATCTGTAATAAACCGGTATATCATTTTAATCAGGGCGGGATCGTCATAATAATTGCAGTTGACTTCTTTGCCTTTGGCATTGATCCGTGTGAATCCAAGTGGGCATACGGCACTCACAAAGAACCGGCCATAGAATTTCTCCACGCCTCCATAAGCTTCAATCATGTCGTAAATAAATGAAGAGGAAGGCTCGTAAGTGCGAAACCGGTCAAACCGGATACCGCATTTTTCATTCAGCCGGATGGTATCGGTGAAAGGAATACCCGTAACGCCTGCCCCGAAACGTCCCGGGTTGATGCCAAGTATCAGCTTTCGCGGATTGCTGTCGTTATAAAACCGGTTGTAAAATTTGCTGATTACATCAACAACAGGGTCATTTTCCCTGAAGGGATTCATTATGTTAATCCCCGCAGGCAGGGGGCCTGAATAATTCAGACTTTTGTAAAACGAGATTACTTTATGCGCGAAGGTCATGATGATTCTTTTGATTATTAATCCAACTGAAAGTTAAGAATTTTATATCTTTGTTCCTTTATGACAACAATAACCAAAAATATCCTTCACATTATGGTCATTGTGCGCTGACCGGGAAAACAACGCTTTTTAACGTTCTTTCCCTTGTCATATCCTGCCACCTGGCGGGAAGCCAGATTATTTTACCTACACAAGTTTACTAATTCTTAATAGCACAAACAATGAACCTATTGTATCAATTCGGTTGGAACGATTTTTATAACAATCAGTATATTAACAGCAATCCCGGGAGCGATTTTAAACCGGGTAGGGTTATTTCACTGCAAGGACTCAAATACCATGTGGTCACACGAAACGGGGAGCTCGAGTGTGAATTGTCGGGCAAACTGCTTTACGGAACTGATCCGGAACTGCTTCCACGAGTGGGAGACTGGGTTTACTACCTTGATTATGAATCGATGGGGTATATCGTGGACATTTTTACAAGGCAGAATGCCTTATCGCGCAGGGCGTCAGGAAACAAAACGGAGCGGCAGGTAATTGCGGCCAATATTGATTACGCCCTGGTAATCCAGGGCCTCGACAGGGACTTCAACATCATGCGGATTGACCGTTACCTGGTGCAGATCATGGCATGCGGCATAGCCCCGGTGGTTGTGTTAAACAAGGCTGACCTGGTTGAAGATGTTGAGCCATACCGCATGGAAATAGCCCGGTTGGGAAGGGACTGCCCGGTTTACTTTTGCAGCGCATACAGCGGCTCAGGTTTGGATGAATTGAAATCAGGTGCTCTCAAACCATTGAAAACGCATATTTTTGTTGGTTCCTCAGGGGTGGGAAAAAGCTCTATTATCAATTTACTGACCGGGGATCAGCAATTGAAAACAAATTCGCTGAGCCATGCTACCAATAAGGGCAGGCACACCACCACCACCCGCGATCTTTTTGTTGCATCCAATGGCAGTTTGGTTATCGACACTCCGGGCATGCGTGAATTTGGTATGGCTTTGGATGATGATCTTGCTGAATCGGGATTGTTCCCCGAAATTGAAAAGTATGCAAAGGATTGCAGGTATGCCGATTGCAGGCACCTGGTTGAAGAAGGCTGTGCCGTAATCAGGGCCTATGAAAGCGGAGCACTGGATCCGAAAGTTTATACAAGCTATCTCAAATTGGTGAAGGAGCAGCAGCATTTTGAAATCAGGGTGGAGGATAAAAAGCGACTGGGCAAGCAATTCGGGAAAATGGTACGGGAGGTGAAGGCCTTTAAGGAAAAGAACAAATGACAATTAACAATTAACAAGTAGCAATGAACAATGAACAGTTGTTGTTAGTTGTCAACTGTTGACAGCCAGGGAATTGATCACCGGGTTGGCGTAGATTTTCAGCAGCAATTCCCTTTGAAGTGAGGTGTCTCCTGAGAAAATCGACAGTTCCTGATTGGTATAAGCTGCAAATTTTTCCATTTCCTCCTGGGAATACATGTGGCTATATTTTTGGCTCTTATTGAGCAGATCAAAGGCGATGTAATTATTGGGCCACAGTTTGTAATTCCTGTAAATGGTGGTGTCCATTAATGCGGCAAGCCGGTTGATCTTTTCGTTTGTTCCATGGCACTCTTCCGTTTCATGAATCATTTGGTTAACGGGTGTGCATGCTGCAAGATGAATGCGACCTTTGGGCCGGGTAATGCCGGTAATGATGCTCACCAGGTCCTCATTAGGCTCTTTCTGGTAAGGTATGCCGCGGGCAACCGAGGTCATTTCCTTTACTTTTATTGCACAACAGGGCTCGTATTCATATGAAATTGAAAGGGGGACGATGTTCAGCTCGGAGAATGAACTGATAAAGTCTTTGGTGCCGCTGATATTGAACATTTTCAGCAAGCCTGTTTCTGTTTTATCAGAACCATCTTTTGTGCGGCCACTGCGCTGGGCAATCCATGCTGAGGTTTTCTTATGTGTGAGCGTGTATCTGATGTAGGCCGACAGAATTTGTGAATTCCTGAAAAGTTCCATGCGGTTGCCGCCCCGGTTCACCTTGAACATCCTGTTGACCTTACCCAGGTCGATGATGAACTGGTTGGTCATCAGGTTGCTTCCAAAGGTGATTTCAGAGGTTTCGTGTCCGAAATCGACCAGGATAACCTGCAGAATAGCTGAATCAAGAACGATATCTCTGTGATTTCCAACAAACAGGTAAGGAGTTCCTGGTTTGAGATGCTCAAATCCGCTTGTTGTAAGTCCTTTTGAAGTTTTGTCTACAATGGAATAAACCAGCGGATGCATGAATTGCTTCTGAAAATCAATTGCAGTATTAACATTCAGAAGGTTGTTAATGATGTCTTCTTTCTTTTTTTCGGGAAACAGAAATTCCAGTATTTTTCCGAATTCAGGAACAGCTGTGATTCTTTGCAGAGCCGGGTTGATTTCCTTATCAAAATACGGCCGGATATCTTCAAATTCCTCTCTTATTTGCATCCCTGGCTGGTTTACTTTATTCGAATTCCTTTTTAAGAGCAGCCATTTTAATGGCAGTAACTGCAGCCTCATCTCCTTTGTTGCCATGTTTTCCCCCGGCACGGTCTTTGGCTTGTTCAACGCTGTTGGTGGTTAAAACGCCAAATACAACAGGAATGCTGTAATCTAAATTCAGTTTGGTAATGCCCTGTGTTACCGATTGACAAATGAAGTCGAAATGCCTGGTTTCACCCTGTATCACACACCCCAGGCAAATTACCGCATCAAATTCTTGGGTTTCGGCCATCCATTTGGCACCCAGTGTAAGCTCAAAACTTCCGGGTACATGTTTCACCACAATATTGTTTCGGGATGCGCCTTGCCTGAGTAACGTGTTAATAGCAGCATCGCGCAAAGCAAAGGTGATATCCGGATTCCATTCGGCAACAACAATTCCGAACTTCATCTGACGGGCACCTGGTACGTCATTTGGATTATATAAAGAAAGATTCTTAAGCGATGTAGCCATACCTGAAAAATAAAAAAAGTACCAACAAACAGAGATTTATTGATACTTTTTTGGTTCATAAACCTGAAATTATTTCATCTTAATTTTCAGTGCAGCAATATATTTTTCAATTTGTTTTCCTTCTTCTGATTCGGGATAATTCTTTTTGATGGTTTCGTATGCTTTTAATGCTTTGTCGTATTGCTGCAAGTCCTCCATTACCATTCCTGCCTTTTTCAGATAAAGGGGAGATGTAAACGAGTTTTTCTTACGGGCACCTGCTTTTAAATAGAATGACACGGCTTCTTCTTTATCATCAAGTTCCATGTAGCAGTCACCGATAGCACCAAGAGCTATGGTTCCAACCATAATATCTTCAGCATCAAATTTTTCCAGATGTTCAATGGCATCTTCGTATGCTCCCATACGCAGATAGCATATTCCGGCGTAATAATGTGCCAGGTTGGCTGCTTTGGTAACGCTATACTCATCAATGATTTCAAGAAAACCAAAATTCTGACCGTCACCATTCAGTGCAAGTTTAAAGGAGTCCTGCTCAAAATATTGTTCGGCCATAAACATATCGGTTTGCGCTTCACGATTCTTGGGCTCGAGGTAAAGTTTTTTATAACCCAGGTAGCCGCCTACGATAACCACAATAGCCAAAACAATAATGGACAGACTCTTTTGATTTTCTTCAATGTACTGTTCTGTTCGACTTAGCGCATTTTCAACGCTATGGAATGCGGTGGGATTTTCTTCAATCTTTTTATTCATTACTGCAATAGTTTTTTCTGACAAAGCGCAAATGTAATTTAAATTTGTTATTTCTTGCCTCAATTTTCATTTTTTTGATTATGGTACCCGAAACCTGCCTGGCAGGAATTATTATTTTCTTAATTTCATTATCTTTCTTCTTTTGGTAACACATAACCCGGTTCTCTCGTAAATCTTTTATTGTTATCTTTGAGTTATTAAGCCTAACGCTATGAACAGTGCCGCTGAAAAAGATACCATGGCTTCTGTGAAGAAATTCGACAGAACCATGCTTAATCCCGCATCATGGAGTATGAAATGGAAGATACTTCTGAATTTTCTAATTAGAGCTATTGTGGCAATAGGTTTATTGATTGCCATAGTATACCTGATTCAAAGGAGAAATTCCATACAGGAGGCCTCCGATAAGCTGTTGTTGCTTACTGAGGCCAAATCGACCGGTGTGAATGAGTATTTTGATCATATCTCAGAGAAACTTGCTGCCTTTTCAACGGATCGTTACACTTTGGAAGCATTTAATCAGCTTAACAGTGCATTTCTGGGTATTGAGAATGACAACTACTATACACCCACAGTTACCAGCATTGACAGGTTCAGGCTGTTAACAGAAGGTTTTTACAATACGGAAATTTTACCTGCCCTCAATGGTGTGACAACCGATGATATCAATTTGAAAGCGCTGCTTCCGGATGACAACAGGCAACTGATCATGCAATATTTATATTTGGCTGGTAACTCAAAAGCGCTGGGAAGCAAGCATATTATGGTAAAGGCTGAGGATGGAAGTACCTATAGCTATATGCACGCCCAGTATCATCCTGAAATGATCAAAGCAACCCGGAATGCCGGTATATCTGACATCATCTTTGTAGATTACAAAACAGGTTACGTAACCTATTCGGTAAAGAAAAATCTTGATTTTGGAACCAGTTTGTTTGAAGGTCCTTATAAAAACAGCGGATTGGGGATTGCATTTAAAAGTGCCATTGCCGGTAAGTCACAGGGCGCCATTTCATTTACAGATGTTACATTGTATCTTCCGGACATTTATAAACCTTGCCTTTTCATTTCAGCTCCGGTTTATTCGGGGACACAGCTTCTGGGTGCTGTCATTTTTAAAATTGATGTTGCCGCTCTTGACCGGCTACTGGCAATTGATAAGGACCGGCTAAACTTCGGACATAGTTTGAAGACAGTATTGATAGGCCCTGATTTGCTTTACAGGAATAATGATCCTGAGTTTTCAGAAAATCCGGACAGGTATTTGCGCAAATTGAAACATCATGCAAGCAATGCAGATGTAGTATTGAAAGCATCGGAATTCAGAAGTACTGCACTGATTCAACCGGTTGATCCCAAAGCTTTCGATGAAGCACTTAGCGGGAAGGAAAAAGTTATTCAATATACTACGGAAACAGGGAATAAAGCCCTATGCAGCTATGCGCCTTTAAAAGTTGGCAACCTGAAATGGATTGTTGTAAGCCAAATCAACACTGCTGATGCCCTCGCCTCTTTGCATAGGTTGATGCGGATTTTAATTGTTATTACCCTGTTGATAGCTGTGATACTTTATTTTATTTCAAACCTCATCAACAAATCAGTAAATGAAAGATTGGTAAAGCTTGCCAAGAATATGACTTCACTAGCCAGGGGTGAAAGGCTGAAGGACCTGGAAGGTGGCCCGAATGATGAAATCGGTCAGACATTCAGTGCACTGAAAAAACTGAACAGCCGGATTTCCTATTCATCTTCCTTCGTTGCCGAATTGGGTAAGGGAAATATTGAACATGATTTTCCGGTTGAGAGCGAGGATGATTCCTTTGGCTTGTCCATGAATAATCTGAAACAAAACCTGGTCATCAGGAGGGAAGAAGAAGAAAAGCGCAAAAAGGAGGATGAGATCAGAAACTGGACAACCCAGGGCATTGCATCTTTCAATGATGTATTGCGGATGGATAACAGTGACCTGGATAAACTATCCATCAGCATCGTCCGAAACCTTATCGATTATCTGAAGGCTTGTCAGGGAGCGCTGTTTCTTATTGAAGAAGAAGAGACCAAATACCTCAACCTGGTTGCAGCATATGCCTACGACCGGCAGAAATTCATGAAGAAAAGGATTGAAATCGGAGAAGGTATGGCCGGTACCTGTGTGCTGGAAAAGAAAACCATTCTTACAAATAAAATACCAGATAACTATATTTCCATTACTTCGGGTTTGGGCGGATCAAAGCCAAAATGCCTGTTGATTGTACCGCTGAAAAAAGATAATGAAGTGTTGGGTGTGTTGGAACTGGCTTCGCTGGAAGATTTTAAACCACACGAAGTGGAACTCGTTGAGAAGGTGGGTGAAAGCATTGCTTCGGCATTGATTACCGTGAAGCTTCATGTGCAAACAAGCCAGTACCTGGAAAGGTT